>JANNWK010000947.1:0-3718 GCA_031408355.1 Myxococcales bacterium | reverse complement strand
AGGGATCGAGAGCATCACGATCGCGACCTCCGTCAGGTTCCGGAATTGCGCGTACAGCAGCAGCAGCACAATCCCCAGCGCTAGCGGGATCAGCAACTTCATGCGTTCTCGCATCAGGGACAGCTGTTCGTACTGTCCGGTCCAAGCCAAGTACTGACCGGCCTCGAGCTTGATTTGACCGGTTTTTCGAGCGCGCTCCACACTTCGTTGTGCGTCCTCGACGAAGCTTGCCAAGTCGCGCGTGTCGTCGATGTCGATGTACACGTAGCCAGCCAACATGCCCGCCTCGCTGCGCAACATGGGGGGGCCTTCGGTGAGCTTTACCTCGGCCAGCTCGCCTAGCAGGAGATTCGCGCCGCTGGGGGTCGTGACCGGGAGAGCCGCGATGGCCTCGGGCGTGGCGCGAAAGTCTTCCTTGAAGCGAACGCTGATGGAGAGTCGCTGGCGCCCGTCCAAGGTAGTGGCGACAGGTTCGCCTCCGATCGCCATTTCTACGTCGGTTAGCAGCGACTGCACCGATACGCCGTAGCGCGAGAGGGCGTCGCGCCTGGGCACGATATCCAAGTAGGCGCCGCCCAGCGAGCGCTCGTAGAGCACGCTGCGCACGCCGGGGACGTTTCGCACCACGGCCTCCACCTCGGCGCCCACCCGCTCGATGGCAGGCAAGCTCGGCCCCAGCACCTTGACCCCGACGGGTGTTCGCACACCCGTCGTCAGCATGTCGATGCGTGTTTTGATCGGCATGGTAAAGGCGTTGGTCCAGCCCGCGAACTGGAGCGATGCGTTCATCTTTTGGACCAGCTCCTCCCATGTTTCTGGGCGTTCCTCGGGCCAGAAGAAACCGAGCACGCTTCGCAGCGGCTTCGGCCACGAGCCAAAGAAGCGAGGCACTTGCTGCTTCGGCCAAGCCTGGGGCGGATGCAGCTCGACTACTGTTTCCACCATCGAAAGCGGCGCCGGGTCGGTCGGTGTTTCGGCACGACCCACCTTGCCGAATACGCGTTTGACCTCGGGAAACTTGCGGAGCGCCGCGTCCTGCAGCTGCAGTTGGCGCTTGGCCTCCTCGATCGAGATCGAGGGCAGGGTAGTCGGCATGTACAAGAGGTCGCCCTCGTTCAGCGGGGGCATGAACTCGCTGCCCAAGCGCCAGAACAACGGGACCGTGGAGAGCACCGCGAACAGCCCGATCGATAGGGTAGTGAGCGGTTTTTGCAGGGCGATGCGCACGAAAGGCTCGTACAGGCGAATGATGAAGCGGGACACGGGATGGTCCGCCTCGCTGCGGATGCGGCCGCGGAGCAGCAAATCACGGAGCGCGGGGGCCAGAGTGATGCTGATGAGCGCCGCGGACAGCATCACGAACGTCTTGGTGAAGGCGAGGGGTCGGAAAAGCCGCCCTGCCTGGCCGTTCAGTCCAAACACCGGAATGAACGACGCGGCTATGATCAAGAGCGAGAAGAAGATGGCGGGCGTGACCTCCTTGGCGGCCTCGGCCAAGAGCTTGGCTCGTTCGACCCCGGACAGCCCAGGCGGCGCGTGCTCGAGCTTCTTGTGGCAAGCCTCAATCATCACAATCTCCGCGTCGACCGTCGCTCCGATGGCGATCGCGATGCCGCCCAGGCTCATGATCGTTGCCGGCACACCGAACAGCCACATCGGAATGAAAGCGGTGGCGACTGCCAACGGCAGGCTGATGATCGGCAACGCAGCACTGCGCAGATGCAAGAGGAAGATGATGATGACCAGGCTCACCACCAACATTTCCTCGAACAGCGCGATCTTCAGCGTGCTCATGGCTCGCTCGATGAGCCCGGAGCGGTCGTACGTGGGCACGACCTCCACGCCCTTCGGTAGGCTGCCCTTGAGGCCTTCGAGCTTGCTTTCGACTCGTTCGATGACGCCTAGAGCATTCTCGCCGTAGCGAGCAATCACGATGGCTCCGACGGTTTCGCCGACCCCGTCGAGCTCAGCCAGACCGCGCCGCACGTCGCTGCCGAACCGAACGCTGCCGACGTCGCGTACCCGTACCGGCGTACCGTTCGGCCCTGCCCGGATCGCGGTGTCGGCCAGGTCGTCCAGGTTCTTGACCAGGGCTCGCCCTCGTACCGCGTACTCGCGGCCCGCGAGCTCTAGGCTGCGTGCGCCGACCTCGCCGGTTGCGCCGCGTACGGCGTCTGCGACTTCCGTGACCGTCATCTGATAGCCGCGCATGCGCTCCGGGTCGAGCAAGACTTGAAACTGTTTCTCGTAGCCGCCGACGCTGGCCACCTGAGCGACGCCTGGCACGCTCTCCAGGGCGTAGCGCAACGTGTAGTCCTGGAGCGTCCGGAGCTGGGCCAAGTCTAGCGTCCCGCTCTTGTCGACCAGCGCGTAGCTGTAGACCCAACCGATGCCGGTCGCGTCGGGACCCAATGCTGGCGCGACGCCGGCTGGCAGACGCCCCTGGATGCCGTTCAGGTACTCGAGCACTCGGGACCGCGCCCAGTAGGGGTCGGTGCCGTCTTCGAATAACGCGTAGACGAAGGACATTCCGAACATGGAAAACCCCCTCACCGCGGTCACACGCGGCGCGGAGAGCAGCGCCGACGAGATCGGGAAGGTCACCTGATCTTCGACCAGCGTGGGCGAGCGCCCGCTCCACTCGGTGAAGACGATCACCTGCGGGTCGGATAAATCCGGAATCGCGTCGAGCGGCACCTTGCGGATCGCTTCGCGCGCCGCGAGCATTAGACCAACATAGGCCAGGATTACGAGCCAGCGGTGGCGGGCGGACCAATCGATGATGCGGGAGAGCATGTTCTTCTGGGCCGCCTACTCAGTGGGCGCAATCGCGGCGCGCAGCCGACTTTCGGAGTCGATCAGGAAGACGGCGCCCGACACGACCCGGTCGTGCTCGGTCACGCCCCGCTGAATCTCGAGCTCGTCCTCTGGCAAGGCTCTGCCCGTCGCTACCGGCACCGCGCGCAGCTTGCCCTGTCCGTCGTCAATGAAGACATAGGCTCCGTGACCGGTATCGATCACTGCGTCACGCGGCACGGCCACGCTGGTCCCTGCAGCTAGCGAGAGCTCCACGTTGCCGAACTGTCCAGGCAGAATGGCTCCCTGCGGATTGTCGAGCGATAGCCGCACGCGAACGCTGCGCGCAGCGCGATCCAGCTCAGGGTAGATGAGCTCGATCTTCGCGGCAGCCTTCTGTTGGTGTTCTTGTGACGAGAAGCTGGCGGTCTGGCCCAGTGCGACCTCCCGCGCGCGCGACTGCGGCACGCTGGCTACGACGTAGACACGAGATGGATCGATGATTTCGTACAGTACGGCATCCGGGTTGACGAAGGACCCCAGCACCACATTGACGCGGGCCACGTAACCAGAAATGGGCGCGCTCACGGGAACGGCCCGAGTGGGCACGCCAGTGGCAATCAGCTTGTCGCTGAGAGCGGAGGAAACGCCGAGCAAGTCGAGCCGTTTCTTTGCCCGCTCCACGTTCGGGTCTGCTTGGTTGCTGACTTTGACCAGGGCGAGTAGCTCCGCCTGAGCCTGATAGATTTCTGGGCTGTAGATCGACAGCAGCTGTTGGCCTGCTTTCACGGTTACGCCCGTTTCTCGCACCGCGATGCGTTCCACGAAGCCGCTGCTCCTTACGTGGACCTGGGCTCGCCCTCCCTCTTGCGCCTCCACGACTGCCGGTACCGACAGCCTGCCAGAGCCGGGCAGAAGCCGC
>JANNWK010000946.1:0-2817 GCA_031408355.1 Myxococcales bacterium | reverse complement strand
CGCGGCGACGCATCGCCGTTGGCGGCGATACGGGCCGTGCAGCCGCACCCAAGGACGACGCAGAGGCCCAGCACTCGGACGTGGGGCGATAGTAATTCCCACATGCTGGACCGCACCGCTCAAGCCTTGAGGACCGGTATTGCGCCCTTGCAAATCGACGGGTCGCCGAAGCTGCTCGTGTCGACCCCCACGGCGTTGGCGGCCGTGACGAACAGGTCGCTGGTGCAGTGGTCGCCCGTCCAGCGCCTGTAGCCGCTTTCGGGGGCGGGTAGCTCCACGAATTGCCCGGTCTTGAGGTAGCCACCGCCCGAGCCCAGCATGAAGATCGGCATGTAGTTGGTGCCGTCGTGATGCACGCCTCCGCCGTCGTTGACGATGAGCAGCACGGTGTTGTCAGCGACGCTGCCGTTGCCCTCCGGTACGGCTTTGAGCTTCTGCCAGAGCGTCGCCACTTTCGAGTAGATGTAGTTGTGGATCTCGGTTTGCGCGGCGCGATCGCCAGCGTGGCAGTACTGATGATGCGAGCCCTTGTTTGCGAGCGCCGTGTAACCGTAGTGTGAGATCCCGCCATCGTCGGTACCGAACGAAAGGGCCGCGACGCGCGTGAGTCCACAGAGCAGCGCGTTGGCAGTGATTTCAAGCTGCGCGTCGACGACCTCAGGCGTGACGGCCTCGTAGTAGCTGCCCTCGGTCACGCCGGGCGGCGTCAGAGCCGAGCAATCCACCGCGCTGTCTGCTACCGCTGAAAGCTGCCGTTCGAGGCCGCTCAGCGATTCAAGGTATTGATCGAGCTTGGTTGCCTCGTATTTGCCGAGCCGCTGCTTAATGCGCTGCACGTCAGCGCGAGCGAAGGCCAGAAGTCCCTGCTCGCGGCTGAGCCGGCGCGCGGCAGTAGGGTCGCCTGGAGCTGCCGCGTTGCCAAAATACTTTTGGTACGCGGACATTGGATTAGATTCGGCCGGAAACTGCACGTTGGGACCGTCCGAGCTGCGGTGGTTCGGCTGAAAGTCATGGTACATGACGGCCAGGTTGATCGAGTCGAAGGGGGTCCCCTGACCGATGGCCTTGGCGATGAAGCGATCGATTGAAATGCCTCCCGGTTGGGCATCCATCGCGCCCGCGGGCTTTTCCATCACGCAGGTGGCACCAAACACGTTGCCGTGAAGGTCAACGTTGCGGGGATTGCTGAGGCCATCAATGATGGTGAGGTCGCCCTTGATCGACTCGAAGGGCGTGAGTAGCGCCGGCAGCACCGCGCCGGCTAGGGGCGTGACCCTCGCGGTGTCCTTGGGTGGGTCAACCAGCGGGCCCAGGCGATAGAACTCATTGATGGGTTGGTCGACGCTCGACGGAAAGCCGTTCGACGTGACGATCATGATGAAACGCTTCGGAGGGGTGCCGGCGGCAGCTTCGGCCGTGAGATCGGCGAGCATGGGGCTTAACAGCCCGCTGCCGATCCCGGCGCCCAAAGTATGCAGAAAGCGGCGGCGCGGGAGGATCATTCGGGCTCCTTGCTACGTAGAAAGAATGCGTCGGACGAGACCAGATCCACGATGAGTTCGGAGATGCTGCCGGAAGCGGTCGCCAAATGTTTGGCCTGCGCCGCGAACGAGCACTTGCCAGCCTCGTCGTTCGACATGCCCTGCGCATAGAAGAATGTTTGCTTCGTGAAGCAAGCCTCAACGACTGGCGAGGTCGCGAGCTGACTAGCTAACTCTCGGCCATTCGCGAATTGATAGGTGGCCCCACTGGAGTCTTGGCTGACGCCACTCGCGTCGATCGGTTGGTCGAGCTCCGTGGCGCGGTAGCGGCCCACGGCGTCGTAGTTCTCGAAGGCCAGTCCGAGAGGATCCATGAGCGTATGACAACCCGAGCAACCCGGATCGCTGTTGTGGCTCGCGAGCCGCTCCCGCTGCGTCCTTTGGCCGTCGGGAGGTGGCGGAACGGCGTTGACGGTCGGTGGCGGCGGCGGAACTGAATCGCACAGGAGTCGTTCCCGCACGAAGCGGCCGCGCGACACCGGGTTGCCCTCCTTGTCATGAGCAAAGCGCGTGAGAAAGCTGGCCTGAGTCAAGACCCCGGCGCGCTGGTCGCCGGGCGGCATTTGGCGCACCGGCAGCTCACTCGTCACGCCGTCGATGCCATAGAAGGGTGCGCTGAGGGCGCTGACCATGACGTAGGGCGCGCTCAAAAGCGTCGAGAGCTTCGCGTCGTCTCGCAGCATGACTTCGGCAAAGAACGCCTGCGTTTCCAGCCCGTAGGCGCGAGCCACGTCGCTGTTGAAGTCGGGATAGAGGGTCGCGTCGCGAGCCGAAACGCTGCCGACGGACGCTGTTCGAAAATACTCGCCAAAGAAGCGCGACAGCCCGCTGCCCAGCGTCTCGTTGCCGATCAGGCGCCGGACATGGGCGGCGCGCGCTTCCGGCGTCCCGAGCTCGCCTCGTTCGGCCGCGGCGCCAAGCATCGCATCGGGTGGCGCGTCTGTGAGGTAGTACGCGATCGACGAGGCGACTTCTGCCTGCGTCAACGCGACGGTTTGTCCGGCATCCTCAGGCGCGCCCAGCTCGCTTCGAAACAGAAACGCGGGCGACACGAAGAGTGCGCGCAGGAGCGAGGTCAAGCTCGTGGTGGCGTCGTCGAGCGCGCGCTCGGCCTGGTAGTAGCCCATGAAGGACGACAGCTCTTCGGCAGTGAGCGCCCGCCGAAAGGCCCGCTTGCCAAAGTCGGGCAAGAACGCGGCCACGCAATCTGGTGGGGCTGACGCAAGCGCGCAGCTGGCCGCAGGTCCGCCAGGTGCGACGGCGGCCTCGGCGATCC
>JANNWK010000945.1:0-6712 GCA_031408355.1 Myxococcales bacterium | reverse complement strand
GATGCCTTGAAGCTAAAGGCCGACCAAGGGGGTCACCACGGCGCGATCCTCAAGCGGATGGGCGCGTGCGACTCGCGCGCCATCGCCGAGGCATTGCTTGAACAGGTCCGTGTCACGCGTGGCAAGGGGAACCGCGCTCGCGATCTGGCGGTGCGGGCGCGTGAAACTCCCTCGATCATGGGCCTCGTGATCGAGTGCCGGCCGCGCCTCACCAAATTCCTGGTCGTGGCCTCCGACGCGGTGACCCTGAGCCTGGGCACGGGCCTGGCCTGGTTGGTCGTCTCGCAGGACGCCCCGGGCCGGGTGCAGCGCTACGGCATCCTGGCCGTTCTGCCGCTCTGCCTGCTGGCGTTCAGAGCCATCCAGCTTTACGCGGCCACGCCGCCGAGTCCGCCTGAGGAGATCCGGCGAACCACGCTGGGGATCACTTTCGTCTGCGCCGGCCTGTGGCTGGTCGCGTTCCTGGTTCGGAGCGGCGGCCTGGACGGCGTTCAGCATTTGGCCTGGCTTACGACCTGGCTGGTCGGCGTGCTGCTCGTCCCCATCAGTCGCGCGAGCCTTCGCTGGAAGTTCGCCGCCCGCCGTTGGTGGGGTCAGCCGGTGGTCGTTTTGGGGGCCGGCAGAGTGGGCCGGGCCGTCGTCGGAACCCTGCAGCGCCGCCCCCAACTCGGCCTGAAGCCGGTGGCCGTGCTCGACGATGACGCGCTCAAGCACGGGACGTTGCGCGTTGCCTGGGGTGACGGCGATATCGAGGTCGAGACCGTGCCAGAGAGCAGCGGCGAGCCTCCGAAATCGACGCCCGACAGCTCGTCGCGCCACGCCTGGGGGAACTTCTCGCAAGTGGAAGACGTGCCCGTGCTTGGCGGGCTCGAACTGGCACCGATGCTTTCTCAGCGCCTGAATATTCGCTTCGCGGTGGTGGCGATGCCCGAAGCCGATGCCGCGGCCCTGCTCGGCATCATTGAGCGTTACGCCGAGTCATTCCAAAGCGTGCTGGCAATTCCCGATCTCTTCGACTTGGCGTATTTCGGCGCTGCCACCCGCGACCTCGGCGGCGTGCTCGGCATTGAAGTGCGTCGCCAGCTACTTTTGACGGGGCCTCGGCTCGCGAAGCGACTGATGGACGTCGCCTTCACGTTCACTGGCCTGCTCCTGATAAGCCCCCTTCTCTTGCTGATCATGCTGCTCATCAAGCTCGATTCGCGAGGCTCGGTCTTCTACCAACAGAAGCGGCTCGGCCAGGATGGCGTGCGCTTTCCGGCCTTCAAGTTTCGTACGATGCACGGCGATGGTGAAAAACGCCTCGAGAACGTGCTGGCTGGCGACCCGCGACTGCGGGCGGAATACGAAGAGTTCCACAAGCTAACGGTCGATCCGCGCGTGACGCGCTTCGGGCGCGTTCTGCGCAAATACAGCCTGGATGAGCTGCCGCAGCTCTGGAACGTGCTGGTGGGGGACATGAGTCTGGTCGGGCCCCGCCCGTACCTCGAGCGCGAAATCCCCGAGATGGATCAGAAGGAAGCCATCATCTTGCGCGTCAAGCCGGGTATCACCGGAATTTGGCAGGTCACCGAACGCAACGCTTCGTCCTTCGAGCGCCGCCTGCACATGGACGTGGAATACGTCCGGAGCTGGTCGCCCTGGCTGGATATCTACGTGCTCGCCAAGACGATACCGGTCGTGCTGGGCGGGACGGGCTCCTAGCGGCCAGCCGCGCTGACCGCGCCTAAGGGCGCCGCTTTCGCGCGCTTCCCTCGCCAGAAAGCGCGAACGTTGCCGGTCGCGACCGAGCGTGCGAAATTGGGCCACGAAGAGCCAGGGCGAGCCCGACTTCCCGTCGTTTTCATGTCTCAGAGTCTCCAGAATGGCCCCGCTAGCTCGCGTAGGCCGGCGCCTGTGGCGCCCCAGCGAAGCCGCCTCAGGACCGCGTTGTTCGTGTCGAGCGGCGTCTTGGTGCCCGCTTTCGCAGTCGTTTTGCTCTGGCCTCGCACGTATAGCGCTGAGGCCACGTTCGTCATCGACGGGGGCGCGCCGATCGGCAACGCGGTGGCGCTGGCGAGCCAGCTGGAAGCTGGCCTGCTGCAGCGCGAGCAACTGGCCGGTGTGGCCCTGGAGTTGCCACCCGAGCTACGCTCGCCGGATCCTATTGGCCGACTCCGCAGCGGCATTCGGGTGGTCTCGCGGGGGGCGCTCGGCTACGCCGTAGAGTTTCGCGGCAGCGGGCCCAGCAGCGTTCAGAACGTGACCAACCGGCTTGCCGAGCGGGCAGTGCTGCTCCTACCTCGCCTGGCGGTGGTCTCGGGGCGCGACGATGCTGCGGCACTCAAGGAGCTCGGGCAGCGGTCTCGAGCCGTGACGGAATTCCTCGCGCAGCATCCCGAGATCACCGTTGACCCGAGCTCGGACAAGGCCGTCGCCGCCAGCAACGACCACGCGATCGAGCTTTTGTTACGCGAGAAACGCGAACTCGAAGTGCGGCTCGCCGAGACATCGCGCGACAATCCGTACACCGACCCCGACGATGCGCCAGCCGTCATGACTCGCCGCCTGGCCGGCCTCAAGGGCACCATCGTAGCTCGCGAAGAGGCGCTCAAGCGCCAGCGGACCGAAGGTCGCCCAGCGATAGAGCCGGAGCTGCAGCAGCGCTGGCGAGAGCTGCTCGCTTCACTCTCAGCAGCCCAGGCCAAAGCGGCAGCGAGGCCTGCCCCGCCGAGTATCACCGCCCACGTGACGGCCCGCGCCGGCCTCCCGGGCTCCCCGCTCACGCCGAACCTCAGCCTGCTGAGTGCCCTGGCTTTCGCGTTGTCGCTCCTGGCCGGAGCCCTCACCTACTGGCTGCCCCGTCGCGTCGCGCCGCCCCCCAGCCGACAGCGTCCGCAGCCGCCGCTCAGCGATGCTGATGCTCCGCTCCGGCGCAGCGAACCCCCGACCGCTACGCTGCTCGGTGGCAACGTTCCACCGTCCCCCAGCGAACCGCCGCGCCCGCTTTCGGAGCCCTCGGGGCCGCTCGCTCCCCACCGAGCCGTCGTGTTGTCGACCCCGCCACCGCCCAAGCCCGAGCCCGTCTCCTCCTCGCCCGCGAGGCCTGCCTCCGCGCCCGCGCCTTCACTGGCACCGCTGCTGGCTTCTCGGCCCCCGCCCGGCGCAGGCAGCTACTCCGTGGTCGATTCGGAGCGGCCCGGCCCCAGTGGCCCTCGCCGTGGCAGCGCGCAGCGTTCGTCCGTCGAGCGGCTCACGCCCCTGCAGTCGGCCGCCCCGCGCCAGCCCTCGACGCTGGCCCCGCCAACGCCGGCTCAGCCGCCCCAAATCATGAGCCGACCACCGGCCCTCGATCCCGACGGAGAAACTTGGGCGACCCATTTTCAGCGTCCACCAGTGGAAGAATCCGCGCGCGTGGGCCGTTGGAAAACTCAAGTCATGGGCTCGATGATACCGCTAGAGGTTCAGGCAGCGCGCCAGGAACGCGCAGAAGGCGAACCGGCGGCGGCTCCCCTGCTCCGAGCCGTCGCAAGTAGTGCGCCACGCGAGCCCCACGCCACCCAGGAGACCCGCATCACCGAGCGCGATGCTCCGCGCGACTGGCGGCCGACGCTCGCGCCAAATGACGTCAGGTTCGCGAGCGCGTGCGACGCGATACTTCGCCACCAACTATTGAGTCCGCTCAGCGTCGTGGTGAGCGGCCAGCCCGGCCGAGCCGCCGGCAAAGCCGAACTTGCGGTAGGCCTGGCCCTCGCGTTGGCAGAGGCAGGCGTCCGGGTGCTGCTGCTGGAGTCGGATTTTGACCACCCGGAGTTGCATCAAGTATTGGGCCTAGCGGCGCCGCCCAACGCCGGCTTCTCGCAGCAGCTCAACGCTCGTAGCCACAGCGGGGCGATCTCGCCCTGGATCGTCGTGCGCTGCTCCGCCCACCTGCACCTGCTCGCTGAAGGCCGACTCCGCTCACCCGGTCTCATGCTCTCTCGCGCGTTTGAAGATGCGCTCTCGGAGCTGCGCGCGCACTACCAGGTCGTGATCATCAACGGGCCTCCCGTTACGACGCCCACCGATCTCCTCGCGCTCGACGGCCTGGCTCACGCAGCCGTCATCGCCGATGGCACTCAGGCGCCCCAGATCCTGTTTGGCGAGCGGCCGCTGCGCACATTGGCTTACCCGAAGTAGCGCGCTCGACGACGCTTGGTAATTGGCATTTCCCCTGGCATCCGCCAGCCGACGCAAAATGCGTCCGTGCGATCTGGCGTTTGGGAAGCTACACTGCCCAAACTGATACCGGTTCCAGGACCGTTTCCCCAATGATTAGACGCATTCTGCTGGCCAGTCTCGTTCCTTCCGCGTCGCTGCTGCTGGCTATCGCCTGCAGCTCCCCCAGCCGCTCGCCCGGGCTCGACAAGAATCGAGACAACGTCGCCGACGACCTGGGCGACGTGGTCGACGCCGACAGCGACAACGTCGCCGACGGCATTGACATCAACAACGACGGGAAAATCGACGGACCCGGTGTCGATCGCGACGGCGACGGACGCGCGGACGCCCTGGCGCTCGATACCGACTGCGACGGCGTGTTCGACTCCCTGGACACCAACGGCGATGGCCTGCCTGATTGGGTGACCAATCTGGAAACGCCAGCGACGGACGTCCCCGGGTGCGCCCCGCACAGCCTGACAAACGGTGGTTCTGGAGTCGGTGGAGCGATGGGCACGGGAGGCACGGGCAACGCCGGCGGCGCGCCCGGCAGCTCTGGCAGCGGCGGCTCCGCGCCGAGTCAACTCGGTACCGCCCAGTATCAGGGTGCGGGCAAATCCAGCGACCGCTATGCGGAATCGGATCTCTACCGAAACGGCGTCGGCTACCGGTTCATGGCCAACGGCTGGGGCTCGGGTTGGCAAAGCCACCAAGTCTCCTGGAACGGCACCTCGTTTACGGTCGGCTCGTTACTCGGCAGCCAGGGCAGCAATTTCTCGCCTGCCGGCTACCCGACAGTCTTCTGCGGGCGTTATTCGGAGAAGCAGTCCATCGGCGACTGCGGCTTGCCCGCCACCACCGGCGCTGTCGCCTCGCTCCGGACCGGTTGGCGCTGGAAGGCCAACGGCAACACGGGCCAGTACAACGCGGCCTGGGACATTTGGCTGGGCAACGGCAACAACCTCTCCGCCTACCTCATGGTGTGGCTTCGCGATCCTCCAGGCCAACAGCCCGCCGGCGCCGCCGCTACGGCGGGCGCGACCGTGAGCGGTCTGCCGGGGAGCTGGAACATTTGGACCGGCAATGTGCTGGGGCACCCCATCGTCAACTACGTGCGCGCGGAGGGGCAGGACCTAGCAGAGCTGGAGTACGACGTGATGGACGTCTACCGCGACGCGCTCAAGCGCAACTACGCCCTTCCCGGAAGCCACATCATGAGTGTCGCCGTGGGCTTCGAAGTTTGGAACGGTCCCATTGCGAACCTGGTCACGGACGACTTTTACGTCGACGTGAAGTGACCCGCGCCCCCGCCCCAAAGCCCACAAAGCCGGCCAAACAGGCGAGATCCCTTAGGAAACGGGAAGGCGCGGAGTCGGCTTGTGAACCCCAAAACAGGAACCGTTCCCAGTCATTTTCCGGAACCGGTCCCATTCTAAGTATTTTCGTTAAAACGCCTTGAATTGGACGCGTGTGTCCGCTAGGCTATTTCGAATGAACTCAGCGGTTGGAAGCGTACTGGGTCTTTCGATGCTCTTGGCTGCAGCCACCGGTTGCGACAACGGCGGTGAGGAGGAGGCCGCAGCGGATGGCCCCAAGGCCGTCGGCGGCAGCAGCAGTAGCGGCGGCGCCCCGGCCACCGGCGGCAGCACCGCGACCAGCGGCGGCAGCGCGCCCCTCGCGGAAGGCGTTCCGCTCACCGCCGCCGACGGTTGGGTCGATATGGGCGGCAACACCTTGGGCATCCAAGGCGCCATGTTCGCCTACGCGGATCCGACCTCGTCGGCCAGTTTGGAGGAGAACTTCCTGGGTGCGAACGCCTGCATCAAAGGCGAAGTCGCGAAGGTCGACCTGAAGTGCACACCCGTGCTGCCCGCCACAGACTGTTACGGCGAATTCTGGGGGGCCGCCATCGGCCTCAACCTGAACCAGCCGATCGATCCCGTCACCCTGAAGGGTGTCAATCCCCCCTTGCCCTACGACGCCTCCGCGCTCACGGGCTTCGCCTTCGAGATCACGGGCACCACGGTGCCGCTGTCCCTCCGTTTCAAGGCGGAGAACGCCAGCGGCGAGTTCTGTTCGCTTCCGGCCAAGCCCATCAAGGCAGGCGCGAACACGGTCCTCTTCAGTGATCTGACCACCGAGTGTTGGGCACCCACGCCAACCAGCCGGAAGGGCGATACGGCGAAGTCGAGCATCACCAAGATCGCGTGGCAGGTGGTCACCAACGACAGTTCAACCGTGCCGTTCGACTACTGCGTCGCGAACGTACGAGCACTCCAGTAGCCGCGCGCTCAGGACGAGGCGAAGCCACGGGCCAACGACTCAACGTCGTTGGCCCGTTTCGCGTTGTGCGGTCCTGGCAGGGCGCTCTCGCCGGCTAGCTACCTGGTGCGTGGCTTTTGCCACGTGCTGCCCAGGCCTGCCGAGCGACGATCTTGAAGAACTCTGGATCCCGCAGCAGGTAGCGCGAGGCCAGGCGGCGTGGCTCCCGAGCCAGTCGAAAGGCCCATTCGAGTCCCAGCTTGGACAGCCA
>JANNWK010000944.1:0-4608 GCA_031408355.1 Myxococcales bacterium | reverse complement strand
GTCCGAGTTGACGAAGGAGAGTGCGGGACCGGCGGCGTAGGCCGCCTGGATGTCCGCTTCAATGGCAGCTCGCTCCGCCGCCGGCAGCGTCTTGATCTTCTCGACCAAGTCGCCGAAGCCGTTGTTCAGGTCGACGCCCAGCTCGCGCAACTTGCCGTCGTGCTTTTCGAGCAAATCCTTGAAGAACACACGCACCGCATGGCCGAAGATGATCGGGTCCGATACCTTCATCATGGTCGCCTTTAGGTGCAGCGAGAACAGCACGCCGTCTCGCTTGGCGCGCGCCATTTGCTCTGCGTAGAAGCCCAAGAGCGCGCGCTTGCTCAGGCAACTGGCGTCCAGGATCTCGCCCGCTTTCAGGGGAAAACTGTCCCTGAGCAGCTTTACTGAGCCGTCCGCCTGGTAGAGCTCAATCTTCACGCTGGTCGCGGCAGCCACGGTGACGGATTTCTCGTTCGAGAAGAAGTCATCCTTGCCCATGCTGGCGACGCTGGTCTTCGAGTCAGGGCTCCACTTGCCCATGGAGTGCGGGTGCTTGCGCGCGTAGTCCTTGACCGCCTTGGGCGCTCGCCTGTCCGAGTTGCCTTCGCGCAGGACCGGGTTGACAGCCGAACCCTTGACCCTGTCGTAGCGCGCCTTGGCGTCCTTTTCGGCTTCGGTCTTGGGCGCTTCGGGGTAGTCGGGCAGCCCATAGCCGTGCGCCTGCAGCTCGCTGATGCTCTCCTTTAGCTGCGGCACCGAAGCGCTGATGTTCGGCAGCTTGATGATGTTGGCTGCGGGCGTGAGCGTGAGCGCGCCCAGCTCCGCCAACGTATTGGGGCCACGCTGCGCTTCGGGCAAGAGGTCCGAGAACGCGGCCAAAATCCGAGCGGCCAGTGAGATGTCCCGTGTCTCGACGTTGATGCCCGAGTGCTTGGTGAAGGCCTGCACGATCGGCAAGAGCGAGTAAGTGGCGAGGGCCGGCGCTTCGTCGGTCAACGTGTAGATGATGGTGGGCTTGTCGGTCATGGAAGGGGGCGGATTCTGCCACCTAAAGCCGTCACTGCAAACCAGCCAGAACGCCGGGCGCTACAGCGCCCGCTCCAGGATCTCGCTCAGCTCGCTCGGGCTGAGCTGTACCGGGTTCCCTTGCATGCTGCTGGTATTGGCAGCCTTACCAACGATGCCGGCCACGTCTGTGGAGGTCATGCCGTAGCTGGCGAGGCCCGGCACCCCGAGCTCCGTCCCCAGCCGCTCCACGAAGCCGATGCCGTCCGCAATCGAGGCGCTCTCGGAGCCGGTCAGGGTGCGGGCGACCGCTGCGAAGCGCGCCAGGGCAGCGCTGCGCGGTTCTCGTGCCTGCAGCGCCTGCACGTTGGCCGCCATCACCAGCGGCAGCAGCCGCGCGCACACGGCGCCGTGGGGCGCCGGGAACAGCCCGCCGATGGGGGCGGCGAAGCCATGGACAGCGCCTAGCTTGGCGTTTGCCAACGCGAGGCCACCCAGCAGCGAGCACAGCGCCATGTCTTCGCGCGCCGCGAGATCGAGACCATCGCGGTAGGCGCGCTCAAGCGAGAGGGCGCCGCGCCGCAGCCCTTCCAGGGCCAAAGCGTCCGTGATCGGGTTGCTTTGACAGCTCACGTAGGGCTCCAGGCATTGCGTCAGTGCGTCGAGCCCCGTGGCAGCCGTGACGGCCGGCGGCATGCTGAGCGTCAGCTCCGGATCCACCAGCGCAACGCTCGGCAGCATCGAGTCGTGGCGCAGGCTGACCTTCACGGCGTGCGCGGGTGAGGTGAGGACGGCGTTTTTAGTCACCTCCGCGCCCGTCCCGGCCGTCGTGGGCACGGCGATGAGCGGCAGCGCGGGCGCCCCAAGCGGTTTGCCTCGCCCCACGATCTCCAGGAAATCGAACGGATCCTGCGGGTTGGCCAGCAACGCCGCCGCGGCTTTTCCCAGATCGATCGCGCTGCCCCCACCCAAGGCCACGACCAGCTGGGCGCGCACGCGCCGACCCGCCACGACCGCGTCGAGCGCATCTTGAACCCGCGGCTCTCCGCCCACGCTCACCAGCTCAAGCTCCATGCCGGCCTGCTTCAGCTGCAGCACGAGCGACCGCGAGCGCTCCGCATCTCTACCCGTCACGACCAGGGCACGCTTCCCCAGTTTACTGGCGCGCTCACCCAAGGCTTTGCTGGTGCCCGAGCCGAACACAATGCGCCCGGCGCTCAAGAACTCGAAGGGCCGCGAGCGCCCGCGTGCCTCGGTCATGCCCCATCATCGGCATCCCGCTCCGTCCGTCAAGCGCCGCGCCGGGCGGAAGCCGGCCGGGGCAGGTTTGGTGCTAGCCTTCGCCGGTGCGCCCTGCCCATGAACTCTCGCCCGCGCAGCGTTGGGCTCTCGTCAATGAGCGAATGCGCGCCGAGCAGGCCTTGGCGACGGACGAGAAGCGGCTCGCCCAGCTCGCCTCGCTCATGGCATCGGTCGACGATTTTGGCTGGCGCGCAGGGCTAGAGCTGGACGACGATCGCGTTCGCGCGATGTGGCAGACGCTTCGCAAGGCGCTCGGTCGTGGCTAGCCCCAAGGCAGGGGAGGGCGGGGTGCTTCAGGGCCTGCTAGGCGCGCTCGCCGCCGTGGTTCGCTGGTTGGAGAAGGCGGGCGTCGAGTTCGCCATTGTGGGGGGTGTTGCCGCCTCGCTGCACGGCAGGCCCCGCGTTACCAAAGACGTAGACGTGGTCGTGACCTGTGACGACAGCGCCTGGGCGGGGTTGCTGCGGCAGGCCGAGGATTGGGAGCTGAGTCCGCGGATCGCTGATGCGCTCGAGTTCGCAAGAACGACGCGCGTGCTGCTCCTCATCCACGAGCCAAGCCAGATCGAAGTCGATCTCAGTTTTGGAATGCTGCCGTTCGAAAGCGAGCTGGTGACGCGGGCGATGCATCGCACCGTGAAGCAGGTCCGCTTTCCGTTGGCGAGGCCGGAGGACATCATCGTGATGAAGGCGCTGGCGCTACGGCCGCGCGATATCGCGGATATCGAAGGTATTCTGGAATCCGTAGGCGATTTGGACCTTGCGCGCGTGCGAACCACGGTCGCGCAGTTGAGCGCAGCGCTGGAGACGGAGGACCACCTCGCGCGCTTGGACGAGATCGTCAAGCGCGTTGCCGCGCGAAGCTGAGCCGAGCTGCGCGTGCACCTTGACCGCCTACTGCGGCTGCCGCAGCCTTGCGGCATGAGTGAAGCGCGCCGCCACCCCAATGTCGTGCATCGTGACGAAGTTCCGGAAATGCCCATGAACAAGGGCAAACACCGCGTGGGCCTGCGCCGTCTGGGAGCTGCGGCGGGCGGCCAAATGCTCGGCGCCAACTTGACCGAAGTGGCTCCGGGCGGCATCTCGTTTCCGTTCCACTATCATTGCGCGACCGAAGAGGCCCTTTACGTGCTGCGGGGCAGCGGGACGGCCAGAATCGGCGACGCTCGTGTGGCCGTCCGCGAGGGCGATTGGGTCGCGTTCCCGCCAGGCGCCGAGCACGCCCATCAGATGATCAACGACGGGACCGAGCCCCTGGTTTACCTGTGCGTCTCCGCCTCCTTCCAGAAGGTGGACGTCGTCGCTTACCCGGACTCGAACAAGGTCGCGGCCACCGCTGGCACCTTCGAGAAACCGCTGCATCGCTTCATCGCCCGTCAAGGCGAGACGCTCGACTATTGGGACGGCGAGCCCGGCGCCGAGTAACAGCCGCGACCTGAGCTACCCGCTTGCAGCGCGACCTCTAGGGTGTATGGTTAGGCGTATGCCGCGCATGCAGGTCTACCTTCCGGATGAACTCTACAAGTTGGTCAAGAAGGGCCGCCTTCGCGCCTCCGAACTTCTGCAGGGCGCCGTGCGTGCGGAACTCCGGCGCCTCGAGTTGCTGGCCGAAACGGACAAGTACGTGGCCCAACTTGGAGCCGAGGTTGGCAAGCCCACAGCGCGCCAGCGTCTGCGGGCCCACGCCATCACGCAGCGGATAGCTTCGCCACGTCGTCGCAAGCCGGGGTAGCGGCACAGCGAACCCGGCGCCGAGTAGCCGAGGCCCTCTAGAGCAGGAAAGAAACGCCAACGCTGGCCGTGGGGTGGCCGACTCGCAAGGTGAGCGTGATGTGGTCCGTGAAGTGAAAGCGACCGCCGGCGTAGAAGGCTGGATGGGGGCGCGTCTTCTTGCCGAAGTCGATGAGCCCGCCGGGTTCGCCAAATACTGACCAGTTGCGCGAGAGCCAGAAATTCCACTGCATGACGAGCGGCAACCGAAGGTGATCCTTGGCCCAGTCGGCGCCGAAGCCGATGGCGACCGTATTGTTGATGGTCTTGACGAAGCCATTGTCGACAAGCTCAAGGCTGCCGCGGAAGCCCAGGCCGGGCGTGAACGCGTCGAACGGGGCCACGAGGAGGTGGGGCTCCGCCTCGAAGGTGTAGTCGGGGTGCGCCCCGGGCAGCTTGATGGTCGAGGTGTCGGCCAACGCGTTCAGTCCGTAGAGCCAGGCGAACGAGGCGCAAGCTAGGGGGAGGAATCGCAGGGTGGCCATGGCGCCTCAGCCTAGGTGAGGGCCCAGCTCACGGCCAGCCGTTAGCGGCAAGCCGCCAACCCGCGCG
>JANNWK010000943.1:0-8026 GCA_031408355.1 Myxococcales bacterium | reverse complement strand
CTTTTTATGGTTAATTTGCGAGCAGGGCGGCAATTGGTTTGAAGGATTTTCTGTGCTCCAAACATGGCCCAAGGCGCGCGAGAGCGGCTCCAGCTTGGCTCGCCCCGCCCACAACTCCAGCAATAGATCGCCCGGGCCATCGATGATCAGGCGCAGGCCAGGATCCTGCGCCGCCAGGTGAACGCGACGCACCAGTTGGCTGTGTCCGCGATCCAGCGCCACGGCCAGCCGCAGGATCGCCGACAATACGGCGACGTTCTTTTGGCTGGCCTCCGGCAACTTCGCGAGCCGTTCGTCCTTTTTGCGAGGGCGCGAGCCGCGATGGTAGAGGACTATCAAGCCGAGCAGCTCGATCTCGTCGTCGGTGAAGCCACGCAGCCGGGAATTGCGGATGATGTAGCGCGAGTGTCGCTCGCGGTTGGCGTAGTCCACGTGGCGACCGATACCGTGCAGGAGCCCCGAGTACTCCAGCAGCTCGCGCTCCGGCCCCGCCAGGCCGTGGAGCTGCTTGGTCTGATCGAAAAGCGACAGCGCGAGGTCAGCGATGTGCAGCTCACGCGGGTCATCGCGCTGATACTTGCGCATGAGCTCGACCACGCTGCGCCGGCGCGGATCCGAAATCGGCCGGTGCGGCGTCGGGTCAACGCCGTGGCGTTCGATGAAGTCCCAGATCACGCCCTCGCGCAGCGAGGTGTCGCACAGCGTGAATTCTTCGGCCGCCGAAAGCTCAAGCAGCTCGAGCAGGAGCACCCCGCCCAGATGGATCGCGTCGGCTCGAGCCTCGCCAATCCCGGGCAATTTGGCCCGCCTCACTGGATCCAGCTCGCACAGCCGTCGCACCAGCTCGCGCAGATCGCGGCGCTTTATGGTTTCTGCGTTGGAAGAACGAAATGGCGTGCCGCCTGCCAAAAGGTGGGCGGCCTCGCCCAGGCTGCGGATCGTCCCGGAGGTGCCGACCACGCGGATCTTACCGAAGCGCTTGGCCTCGGCCATCACCTCGGCCGCAGCGCCCTGTACGTAGCCGGAGAGTTCATACAGCTCGCGCGTGCCGAGTGGCTCCGGCCCACCCTGTCGGTGAAGCAGCCGCTGCACGCCCAGGCGCATGCTCTTCGCGAGCAACACTTCACTTTCATTGCCGACCGCCACCTCCACGCTCCCGCCGCCGATATCGATGACCAGGCCGCGCTCGCCGCCCAAGTCGATGGAGTGACGCACGGCCAGAAAGATCAAGCGCGCCTCCTCCGAGCCGGAGATGACCCGTGGCATCACCCCGGTGCGCTGGAAGATGGCGTTCAGAAACTCCGTGCCGTTCTCGGCCTCGCGCGTCGCGCTCGTGGCCACCGCCAGGATCTCCTCTACCCCGCGGCTCTCCGCCAGCTTGGTGTAGCGGGCCAAGACCTCCACGCCCTCATTGAAGGCCCGCTCGGTCAGGCGCATTTCCCCGAACATGCCCAGCCCCAGCCGGACCATGCTCTTCTCGCGGTCAACCACGTGGAACGTTCGACCGTCGAACTCGACCACGACTAGGTGGATGGAGTTGGTCCCAATATCGATGGCCGCGAGCTTCACGAACATGGAGGCTACCAAAGTTTGGAGGCGCCGGGGCCCCACTGGCGCTAGGCTCGCCGACCCAGTGGCCTCGCCGTTTCTGTCCCCGCTTCTGTCCCCGCATTTCCAGTGCGCTTTTCTGGCAATGAGCTACTTCTGGGGCTCCCGAAGCAGCTCGCTCGCGGACACGCTGGCGCCGCACGCGCTGCAACCGGCCGCCGCGGAGCTGCTCAGCGGCCTGGAACACCCCGAGCGTTCGGTGCGGGCGGCCGCGCTGGGAGCTGAGCTGGCCAAACTGTCGGCGGCGCTCGAGAAGCGGGGGCTCGTTCGATGATCGGTCGAGCCCGGATCCTAGCGCGCGAGGACGCCGGACAGGCGCTGCCGATGCAGCTGCCGTTCCCGGCGACCCCAGAACGAGCGGCGGGCCGCGTCGCTTCGAAAGCGGTGGTGGACGCCGCCCTGCAGGCCGAGCAGCTCCTGAGCAAGGCGCGCGCCGAGGCCCTGGCGCTGGTGCAACACGCGGAGCGTCGAGCGGCTGACCTGAAGCTGCGAGCGGAGACCGAGGCGCGCGCCGAAGCTACGGCCAAGCTAGCGGCTCACTGTTTGGCCCTCGCGAGCCACGAGGCCAGGGCCGATGAGCGCGGTCTGGACCGAACGGTCGCGCTGGCTCGGCTCTTGGCCGAGCGCTTGCTCGGCGCTTCGCTGGTAGCGGCGCCCGAGCAGGTGGTCCTGCTTGCTCGCCAGGCGCTGTCGGAGGCAAGAGGCGCTAGGCGCCTGGGCATCGTCGCGCACCCGGAGGACGCTCGGCTGCTTGAGCAGTCGCTCGGCTCGCTCGGCGTAGAACCAGAAGCCGTGCGCATCACCGGCGACGCCGCACGCAGTCGTGGCAGTCTGCGCATCGAGACCGATATCGGAGTGCTGGACGCAGATTTGGCGCCGCAGCTCGAGCGCCTCGCCCTAAGACTCCGAGAGGCGCTGGCGGATGGATCGTGAGCCTGCGAGCGGTATTTTTCCAGCACCGCTCGGAACGCCACCTCGCTTCGAGGGCGAAAGCGCGAGCGCCGAACAGCCACCACCCGAGCCCCAGCGTTCTCGACTACCGCTCCATCTCTTGCTGTTCGGGCTGACGCTCGCCAGCATGCAGGTCACGGCGATGCAGGCGCCTCCCGTGGAAGGGCTCTCTCGCCTGAGCTCAGCCGCCTATCAGGCCGTCGCGCTGCTGGGCATTCTGTTGGTGCACGAGCTCGGACACTACGTTGCGGCGCGCCTGCACGGTGTCCCCGCCTCGCTACCCTACTTCTTGCCGCTGCCGTTCGTAAGCCTGTTCGGCACGCTCGGCGCGCTGATCACGATGGACGATCGCATCCGTTCGCGCAAAGCGCTACTCGACATTGGCGCCGCTGGACCCATCGCCGGCATGCTGGTCGCCGTCCCGGTCCTGTGCTGGGGACTAGCGCTCTCGCCCGTGGAGCCGCGTAGCTTGGGCAACTATGTCCAGGAAGGCCAGAGCATCCTCTACTGGCTCCTGAAACGGCTCGTGCTCGGGCCCATCCCGGCCGACCACGACGTCTTTCTCCATCCCATGGCGTTCGCTGGCTGGGGCGGCCTGTTTCTCACAATGATCAACCTTTTGCCTTGGGGTCAGCTGGATGGCGGGCACATCGCATTCGCGCTGCTGGGCGAGCGACACCATCGCATCGCGTTGTGGGTGAGACGCGGCTTGCTGCTGGCCTTCGCCTACAACTTGGTTGCGCTCGTCGTTCCAGTACTGCGCGGCACCTCCACGCAGCCCCTGGCGGACGCCATAGCGGGCTCCGTCTTCTGGCTGGTGTGGTACGGCATCACCGCCCTGATGTCGCGCTTCTCAGGGGCTGAGCATCCCCCGTTCGACCCCGCACCGCTCGGCGCGGCTCGGCAGTGGGTCGCGGTCGGCTGCCTGGTACTGTTCGTGCTCCTCTTCCTGCCAACGCCGCTCGCCTACTACTAGCCCTCATGCCTAGCAGCCTCGCCGGTCGGCTCGAGCAAGCGCTCAGCGTGCTCGTCCCGGCCCAGGACATCCTGGCCGAGCGAGCCCTCGACATCGAGCCTCCCGGCTGGTGCGAACAACGGGGCTGGCTGCCGTTCCTTCTGTCCCTGAGCCAAGCCCAGGTACAGGCCTGCGAAGCCGACGGCTTGGCCAAGCACCTGCCCGCGCTGCCAGACGCTCCCTCCGATCTGCGAAAGCTCGCGGAGGCCACGGTGCGCGCGGCAGAGTTGCCGAGCGTCGAGCACTCCCACGCTATTTCTGCCGACCGCCTGCGCTCCGTACCGCTGCGCAAGCGAGCCCAGCTTTCGGCGCTCTTGGGCGCGGTCGAAGCGATGGCGGCGCACGCTACTCGCGTCGTCGACGTGGGCGCCGGCAGCGGGCACTTCACGCGCTTGGCCGCGGAGTTGTTCGAGCGCGACAGCGTGGGCATCGAGCGCAACCGCGAACGGGTCGCCGCCGCCAACCGCCGCAGCGCGCTTGAACCACGCACCGGCGGCGCCACAAGCTTCGTCGTCGTGGACGCGGCCCAGGGGACGCTGGCCTTTTCTGAGCAGGATCTGGCGATTGGACTACACGCTTGCGGCGAGCTGGGGGACCGCCTGGTGCAGGCCGCCGCCACTTCGCGCTGTGATGTCGCGCTGGTGTCGTGCTGCCTGCAGAAGCGCAGCGAGGAAGTCCGGGCTCCGCTCTCCGTGGCAGCCAGCGAGCTTCCTCTGCGGCGCGACGTGCTCGGCCTCACCAACTTGACCGCCCAGCCGCAGGGCGTCGAGGTGAGCATCGAGACCACCATTTCAGGGCGTCAAGTGCGCTACGCTCTCGGCCGATTGCTCAGAGCTCGCGGGCTTGAGATCGCACCGGGGGCCGAGCTGAGCGGCATCAATCGACGCCGGGCCTACGCCGGTCTTCGGGCGGTCGCCGAGCAGGCGCTCGCGCTGCGCGGCATGCCGGGTCCGTCCAGCGTTGAGCTGGCTTGGCACGAGCAGGAAGCCGCCACGCGCTACGCGCTCGTGCGGCGCTTCTCCTTGCCCCGCAGCATGCTGGCGCGACTGGTCGAGGTAGCGGTGTCACTGGATCGCGGAGCCTTTCTGGAGGAGCAAGGGCTGAGCGTCCAGGTGGCGACGCTGTTTGCGCGTTCGGTCACGCCGCGCAACATCGGCGTGTTTGCCAGCCTGTCTGCGGCGCGCCTGCCCTGAGCGTGGAATCGCCTGCTCAAGCCGCAAGCCGCGTGATAGCTTCGCGCGCCCCCTCTGACCTCGAAAGCAGCATGAGCGACCGGAAATACGCCGAAGCAGGTGTCGACTACTCGATGATCGATCCGAGCAAGCTCCTGGCCCAGGAATTTGCAGCCAAAACAGCCGGCCAGCTCGGCCGACTGGGCCTAGAAGAAATTGAATCGAGCCGGGGCGAATCCGCCTACATCGTGAAGCTGGGCGCGCTGTCGCTGGCGTTCGTCACCGAAGCGCTCGGCACCAAGAACCTGGTGGCCGACGCAGTGCGAAAGTACACGGGCCGCACGCACTACGACGCCATCGCTCGCGACACCGTCGCCACGATCTTGAACGACCTGTGCAGCGTCGGCGCTCGCCCCGCCTGCCTGACCTCCTATTGGGGAGCCGGGGACGGCGCCTGGTTCGCAGATGCAGAGCGCGCTCGCGACTTGACCGAGGGTTGGGCGGCGGCTTGCCTGGAGTGCCGGGTCTCCTGGGGCGGCGGCGAAACGCAAGTGTTGCCCTCGCTGATCGAACCCGGACGCATCGTGCTGGGCGGGTCAGCGCTCGGGCTCATCACGTTGCCCGAGCACACGCTGCACGGAGAGCGCCTCGAGCTCGGCGACCAAATCCTGCTCGCGCCCGCTTCTGGCATTCACGCCAACGGCCTGAGCCTGGCGCGCAAGCTCGCCCTAGGCATGCCGCAAGGTTATCAAACCCCCGTCCCGGGTGATCCTGCGCAGCGCAGCTATGGCGAATGCCTCTTGGACGCCACCCCGCAGTACGCTCCCCTCGTGGAGGATCTGCAGAACGCGGGCGTGCCGCTGCACTATGCGGCCCACATTACCGGCCACGGCTGGCGCAAGCTGATGCGAGCCAACCGCGACCTCGGCTATGTGCTGCATCGGGTCCCAGAAGTGCCCGCAGTCCTCAGCTTCGTGCAGCACCACGCCCAAATGTCCGCCGAGGAAGCCTACGGCACACTCAACATGGGCGCAGGCTTCGCGCTCTACTTGCCAGCGTCGGCGGTGGAGCTGGCCCTCCAGGTGGGTCAGAAGCGCGGCCTGCCGCTGCTTCACGCCGGCGCCGTCGTCGCGGGCCCGCGCCGCGTCGAAATCCAGCCCCTCGGCATCACGTTCGAGGGCGCGTCCTTGCAAGTTCGGCGCAGCTAGCCGCGGCAACCCGCGAGAAGTCCTTGCGCGCTCTGGCTTCGCCAGACATCTTGCGCCGCGTGATCCGCTTTGACTCCGTCAGCAAGAACCATGGCCGGCAAATCCTGTTCATGGAGGCCTCCGCCAGCGTCAACCGCGGCGAGAAAGTCGGGCTCGTGGGACCCAATGGGTCCGGTAAGACGACCCTGTTCCGTTTGATAGTGGGCGAGGAACAGCCCGACGGCGGACAGATGGCGGTCGATCGCGGCGTGCGCATCGGCTACTTCAGCCAGGACGTTGGCGACATGAGCGGTCGCTCGGTGCTGGCCGAAACCATGGCCGGCGCGGGTGAGGTTTCCGACGTGGCGCGCGAGCTGCACGAGCTGGAGGCCAAGATGGCGGACCCCGCCTGCTCGGGCGATCTGGAGGAGATCGTCGAGCGCTTCGGCGAGGTGCAGGGCCGCTTCGACGAACTGGGCGGCTACGGCCTTGAAGCGCGAGCGCGCGAAGTGCTGACTGGGCTCGGCTTCCGCCACGAGGTCGTGGAGGGCGACGTCGGCGCGCTCTCGGGCGGATGGAAGATGCGCGTCGCGCTCGCTCGCATCCTGCTCATGGCCCCCGATCTACTGCTGCTCGACGAGCCGACCAACCATCTCGATCTTGAGTCGATCATTTGGCTCGAGCAATTCCTGAAGGATTTTCAGGGCGCCTTGGTCATGACCTCACACGATCGCGAATTCATGAATCGCCTGGTCGGCAAGGTCCTGGAGATCGACGGCGGCGAGCTGACGACCTTCTCCGGCAACTTCGAGTTTTACGCCGAGCAACGCCTGCTCCTGGCCGCGCAGCAGCAGGCGCAGTTCGAGCGCCAGCAGGCCATGCTCGCCAAAGAGCAGGCCTTCATCGACAAGTTCAAGGCCCGGGCCAGCCACGCGGCTCAGGTGCAATCTCGCGTCAAAAAGCTGGAAAAGATTGAGAAAGTCGAGCCGCCGCGCCGCCGCAAGATCATCGAGTTCGACTTCCCGAAGCCGCCGCGCTCCGGTGAGGACGTCGCCAAGCTGGCCGGTGTCAACAAGAGCTACGGCGAGCATGTCATCTACAACAACTTTGACTTCCTGATCCGCAGGCGCGAGCGCTGGTGTGTGATGGGCGTGAACGGCGCCGGCAAGTCGACGCTCCTGCGCTTGATAGCCGGCGAGTCGGGCGTGGACAGCGGCAACGTGACCGTCGGCGGCAGCGTCAAGCTCGGCTACTTCGCGCAGCACGCGATGGAGATCCTCGAGCCCGACGCCACGGTCCTCGAAACCCTGGAAGGCGCGTTCCCCAAGGCCTCGCTCGGCTCGCTCAAAGCGCTGCTGGGCGCCTTCGGTTTCTCCGGCGACGACGTCGACAAGCGCTGCCGCATCCTCTCCGGCGGCGAAAAGGCGCGGGTGGTCCTGTCCCGCATGCTCTTCGATCCCCCCAATTTCCTTGTGCTAGACGAACCGACGAACCACCTGGATCTCGATACGAAAGAGATGCTGGTCAAGGCCCTCGCTGACTTCGAGGGCACGCTGCTGTTCGTTTCGCACGATCGTCGCTTCCTCAGCTCCCTCTCCAACCGCGTGCTCGAGCTCGGCCCCGAAGGCCCGAAGCTCTTCGGCGGCGGCTACACCGAGTACGTGGCCAGCACCGGACGCGAAGCGCCCGGCTTGAGCTAGCTGCAGCGGGAGCTGTTCGACGCCCATTGGCCGGACGCCCCTTCCGTGGTCATGCGTCAGCCACTCGCGCAGCTGCGCACCCCACGCGCGAAAGGGGCCGCTCACGGCTGGCCCGCTCTGCGGTTGAACCACTGCCGTGCGTTTGTACGGGCGGCGCGCGCCCGGCGCCTACCCCCATCCTACTTGGCAGGGGTTTTGCCGCCGCAAATACGTTTACCCGCTGTCCTCAAGGTTGAACTCTGCAAGTGTAACTGGCAGAATTCAAGCGTGACTATCGAGTGGCCCTAGGCGCAAAGGACAGGCCCTGCGCGCGGCGAGGCTTGCCGGCACCATTCGTGTTGGAGCCGGAGTAGGCACGAGTGCAAATTTGTTGGCATCGTTGAGCACCGTTTG
>JANNWK010000942.1:0-14496 GCA_031408355.1 Myxococcales bacterium | reverse complement strand
ACCGTGAACTCGGGCCGGCCGACGAGATGGCACTGCTCGAGAAGGGGCTGAATCGCGTCACCGACACGTGCATCCCCGAGCACGAGGCGATGCGCAAGATCGAGAAGAAGATGCTGGCGCTCTGGGACCGGGCCCAGAAGGACGGTCAGCGCCATTTCCCCCACGAGTATTTCTACCAACTTCTGCGCAGCAAGGAGCTTGTGCCGGAGTACGAAATCGATCCCAAGGGCTCCTGGCTCCTGGCGGCGGCCGCTAAGAATCTGCCGCTCTTCGTGCCGGGTTGGGAGGACTCGACGCTCGGCAACATGTTCGTGGCTGGCGTTGTCCGCGGCGAGTACGGCTACCAGGTGATGCGCTCGGGCCCCGAGTACATGGGCTCGCTCATCAACTGGTACAAGGAAACGGACGCCCACCACTCGCTTGGGTTCTTCCAGATCGGCGGCGGCATTGCTGGCGATTTCCCAATCTGTGTTGTGCCGTTGATGGACCAGGACCTCGAGTGGAAGGTCCGGACCTGGGGCTATTTCGCGCAGATTTCTGACTCGACGACCTCCTACGGCTCGTACAGCGGCGCACCCCCCGGCGAGAAGATCACTTGGGGCAAGCTGGCCGTGGACACGCCGCGTTTCATCATCGAGTCCGACGCCACGATCGTCTTCCCGCTGGTAGCCGCCTACCTGCTGGACATGTGAGGTGGGGGTGCCGGGCTGCGGCGTTAGGGTCGCCCCGTGCGCGCCCAAGCCTCAGTGAAACGTCTCGGACTCGCGCAGCGCGAAGGGAGCAATCTCCGCTAGAAAGGCTGCGCCGTCCTCCGTGAACATCTCGTAGGTTCCGTGCCTGGATCCAAACGGTGTCTTCAGCGGACAACCCGACGTGTACTCGAAGCTCTCACCCGTCTTGAGCGTGGGCTGATTCCCGACGACGCCTGGGCCCTTGACCTCCTCCACGTGACCATTGGCGTTCATGATCACCCAGTGACGGTTCACCAGCTGAACGGTTTCATCTCCTTCGTTGGTGATGGTCACCGTGTACAGGAAGAACCACTCTCGCCTCGCGGGGTCTGAATGCGAGGGTGAGTAGCGGGCGTTGATAACGACGCGCACGCCACGAGTGAGGGCTTCCGAGCTCGGCACGCCGCGCAATATACACGGGGCCGGTCGGTTCCGATTTGCGGCGCGCCGGTCGGCCCTGCCGGCCGCAAGCGGTCAAGCTTCCGGTGCAGGAGCGGGGGCGGGCGGATGGGCCGCGTAGGCCTTTCGCCGGCCCCCGTGCGGGGGGACGGGTCGGGGGACCCGACCCTGGGCTCGTCGTGAACGGGTCGGCCGTTCGGTGCGCCAATCATTTCAGCCGTTTGAGCACTCGTCTTGACTCGGGGCGAGCGCCGTTGGACCCCACGTCCCGGAAACCCATTGGCTGCTTGCTACTTCGATGTCGACGGCACTTTGGTGGCGACCAACCTCGTCCACCCAACTCTTTACTATTTGATGAACCAGGGCACGCCTCTCCGGAGCGCCATGAAGCTAGGTCGCGCCCTGCTCGAGTCGCCGCGGATGCTGGTGGCCGAGATGATCGATCGTCGCACCTTCAACGAGATGCTGTTTTCGTCCTACGCCGGCACCAGCGAGGACCGAATGGTGCTTCTGGCACAGGAGGCATTCGACAACGTCATGCGTCCGTCACTCTATCCGGGAGCGCGCAGCCTGGTGGAGAAGAGCCGGGCGGCCGGGCACGACGTGGTGCTGGTGTCCGGCGCGCTCGAGTGCGTGCTCGAGAAACTCGCCGAGTATATCGGCGCGACCGAGGTCATCGGCAATCGCCTGGAGATGAAGGCGGGCATCGCCACCGGCAAGCTCCTGAAGCCGGTCGTCGCCGGGCCCGAGAAGGCCCGCCTGGTGCGCGAGCACGCCGCCGCCAAGGGCTACGATTTGGGCGAGTGCTTTGCGTTCAGCGATAGCTACTCCGACGTACCGATGCTGAGCGTGGTGGGTCACCCGGCCGCCGTGAATCCCGACAAGCGCCTTTCGCTCATGGCCAAGGCCTACGGCTGGCCCAGTTTCGATCTGAGTAGCGCAGCATGAATCATCCCTGTCTCGTCACCCTCGAGCGCGATAGCGCTCCTCGTGTCCTGTTTGCGGGCGATCGCCTGGTGGAGGTCGATTTGCCGCCCGGTACGCGGTGCATTTATCCCAAGCCGCCGATGGCCCCGCTACGTGACCCGGACGCCGCGATTCGCTACGCGATTAATCACCCGCTCGGTTCGGACCCGCTTTACGCCAAGCTCCGCCCGGGCATGCGGATCGCGATCGCCATCGACGATATCTCGGTGCCGTTGCCGCCCATGAAGCGGCCAGACGTGCGCGAACGCATCCTGACGATCGTGCTCGCACTGCTGGCGGACCACGGCGTCAGCGATATCGAGATCATCGTGGCGACCGGCATTCATCGGCGCATGAAGGCCGCGGAAATTCGCCACGTCGTTGGTGACAAGATCTTCGACGCCTACTACCCGGACCGCCTCTACAACCATGACGCGGAGGATCGCGACAACATGGTCGAGATCGGTACGACCGCGCACGGTGAGGTGCTTGAGCTGAATCGCCGCGCTGCCGAGAGCGACCTGCTCATCTACGTGAACCTGAACTTCGTCCCGATGAACGGCGGCATGAAGTCTGTCGCGGTCGGCCTGTGCAGCTACAAGAGTCTGCGCCCGCATCACAACCCGGCGTCGATTCGCCAATCCGACAGCTACATGGATCCGGCCGGCTCGCAGCTGGCGCGCGACATCGAGCGGATGGGTAAGCTGGCCCACGAACACCTCGACATATTCACCATCGAAGCGACGGTGAATAATCAGATGTTCGACAAGTCTCTCGACTTCCTGATGAAGAATGAAGACGAGCTGTCGGGCCGCGAGAAGGCGCTGCTCAAGGGCATGGTCATGGCCACGGCGCGCCTCCCGCAGCCAGCGCGCCAGGCCATTTTTAACAAGTTTCCGGCGCCCTACGGGCTGACCGCAGTGTTTGCGGGGGCGACGACCGAGGTGCACCCGCGAATCGTCGAGAAGAACTTCGAGCAGTACTGCGTGCCGATCGAAGGTCAGGCCGATGTGCTGGTCACCGGCATCCCCTTCATTAGTCCGTACAACGTGCACGCCTTCCTGAACCCGCTGCTCGTTCAGGTGTTGGCGCAGGGGTACCTCTTCAACATGTACCGCGGAGCTCCGCTGGTGAAAAAGGGCGGGACCCTCATCATCACGCATCCTTGCACCGACAAGTTCGATCACGAGCAGCACGCGCCCTACATCGATTTCGTGCACCGCTTGCTGCCCGAAACGCGTGACGCTGACGTGCTGCGTGAGCGCTACGAGGAAAAGTTCGCTCAGGATCCGGCGCTGATTCAGATGTTTCGTTCCGGTCACGCCTATCACCCCGCGCATCCATTCTTCATGTGGTACTGGGGTGAGAACGGTCGCCGGCACATTGGTCGCGTGATCGTGGTGGGCGCGGACAACGAGTACATCCCTAAGTTGCTGGGCTACGAGACCGCCACCAGCATGGAGGACGCCCTCTATATGGCCAAGAATGGCCAGGCCAAGACCCTCGACATCACGCTGCTGCACGTTCCACCGATCGTCATGGGCGACGTGAGTCTGCCTGCGGGGGGAACTGGGAGCGGGGCGTGAGCGAGGGCCTGGCGAAAACCAACGGTTCTATCGAGCCGCTCGAGATCGGCCGGCTGCTTTCAGGCAAGCGCCTGGTCGTCGTTGGCGGGACGGGATTTCTGGGCAAGGTCTGGTGGAGCTTCCTGCTCAGCCGTTACCCTGACATCGGTCACATTTACCTGACCCTGCGGGTTAAGGGCGGCAAGGACGCGCAGCGCCGCTACGACGAAGAGGTGGCGACCAGCGAGGTGCTCGACGCGCTGCGCGGCCAGTACGGTCACGGGTTCCCCGACTTCCTGCGCGAGAAGGTGACTCCGATCGCTGGGGACGTGATCAAGCCCATGTGCGGGCTGGACGCAGATCTGCGCGAGTCACTGCGCGGCCAGGTCGACGTCGTGGTCAACGTTTCGGGTGTCGTGGACTTCGATCCTCCGCTGGATGAGGCGCTCGAGGTCAACGCGTTCGGCGTCAAGAACCTGGTCGGGCTCGCGCGGGATCTCGGGGATCTGCCGATCCTTCACACCAGTACCTGCTACGTCGCGGGCAGCCGGACGGGCCACGTGCCGGAAGCGGATCCTCGCGAGTTTCCGTTCCCCCGCGCCGGTGAGCTGGAGAATTCGCACTGGGATCCGGACCAAGAGATCGCCGAGTGCATGGACGTCATCGAGCAGGCCCGGCATCGCTCGAACGACGCGTTTCGGCAGAGTAACTTTCTCGACGACGCCAAGAAGAACCTGCACAAGCGCGGCGAACCCGCGCGGGGTAGCGTGCTGGATGCCGAGGTAGCCAAGGTCAAGCGCAAGTTTGTCGAGGGGCAACTGGCTGACCTCGGCATGGAGCGTGCGAAGTTCTGGGGCTTTCCGAATACGTACACCTACACGAAATCGATCGGTGAGCAGATAGCGCTGGGCTCCGGGTTGCCATGCACGATCGTGCGACCGGCTGTGGTGGAGTCGACGCTCAAGTACCCGTTTCCTGGCTGGAACGAGGGCATCAACACGAGTGCGCCGCTCATCTACATCATTCGTCAGGGTGGCCTACAGATCCCGGGTTCGGAGAACTTCCTCGACGTGATCCCGTGCGACATGGTCGCCGGCGGCTTGACGCTGGCGCTGGCGGAGCTGCTCGAGCGGCGCCACAAGCCTGTCTATCAGCTCGGATCCAGCGATTCGAACCCTTGCACGATGCGGCGGTTCTTCGAGCTGAGCGGGCTCTACAAGCGTCGCTACTACCAGCGCACCGGTAAGGGTGGACCGGTACTCAGCTTTCTGCAGTCGCACTTCGAGGGCGCGATGCTGTCCAAGGAGCAGTTCGACAGCAGGGGGCCGCACAAGCTGGCCCAGGGTGCGGCGTCCATCGCCAGCCTGCTGCGTAAGGTGGCGATTGGCCCGGTGGCGCCCCTGCTGGAACCCGCGGCCGATGCAGTTTCCGACTTCGCCACGCAGCAGCGGCGTGTTGGCAATATCTTGGCCGTGTTCGTACCGTTTGTGGCGCAGTTTGAGTACGTGTTTCGCTGCGACAACACGCGTGCAGCCTTCGAGCGTCTTTCGCCGGAGGACAAAGAGCGTATCAACTGGACGCCGGATCAGATCGATTGGCGCACGTGGTTCCTTGAGGTCCACGCGCCCGGGCTCGAGAAGTGGGTGTTTCCCAACATCGATGAACGGCTCAAGCGGCCAAAGCGTCCGCCGGAGCCGCATCAGACGCTGCCAGCACTGCTCGACGAAATGGCCGAGCGCTTCGAGCTTTCCGTGGCGCTACAACGCACGGAAGCCACGGGGCTCTCCCGGCTTTCCTTTCGCGAATGGCGCGAGCAGGCAGGCGCGGCCGCCGCTCGGCTGATCCGGCAAGGCGTGCGGCCTGGCGATCGCGTCATGCTCGGCGGTGCCAATCATCCTGCCTGGGCCATCTGCTTCTTTGGCATTTTGATGACGGGCGCCACGGTCGTCCCGGTGGACGCGGCGATCGAGGCCGAGGTCGCAGCCAACCTGCAGCGCGCCTCGCGGGCGCAGATCTTCGTCTGCGACGCCAAGGTCGAGAAACGGGTGGCCGGTGCGCTTTCGGGCGTGAAGTTCTTGGACTATCACGAGCTAGCCGCGAAAGGCCCAATCGGCATCGCGGTCGCGGTGACTTCGGACGACGTGGCCGCCCTGATCTACACGAGTGGAACGACCGGCAATCCTAAGGGCGTGCAGCTCTCCCACGCGAATCTGTCGGCGCTGGTCGCCGCCTTGGCCCCGCTGTTTCCCTTGAGCAAGGGGGACCGCGTCCTTTCGGTGTTGCCGCTGCACCACACGTTCGAGCTCACCTGCGGCATGCTGCTTCCGCTCTCACGCGGCGCGCGCATCGTCTACCTTGACGAGCTGAACGCGGAGCGGCTCGAGTACGCGCTTAAGGAAGGCAAGATAACCAGCCTCATCGGCGTGCCCGCCCTGTGGGAGATGCTGGAGCGACGCATCCTGGCCCGCGTCGCCGAGCACGGAGCCGTGGCGGCCAAGGTCTTCGATATCGCTGTTGAGCTCAATCGCAGTCTCGGTAAATCGATGGGGCTGGATGCGGGCAAGCTACTGTTCGGTAGCGTGCACCACGCCTTCGGCGGCAAGCTGCGCTACTTGGTGAGCGGGAGCGCCGCGCTGCCGGAGCGGACCCATCACCTTTTTGCCGGGCTCGGCATGCACATGGCGGAGGGCTACGGACTGACGGAGGCCTCGCCGGTACTGACGGTGTCCGCCGCTGGTCCGCGCGGCAGCGCGGGTCACGTGGGCAAGCCGATCCCAGGCGTAGAGATCAGAATAGAGCACCCCAACGCCCAAGGGGTAGGCGAGATCCTCGCTCGAGGCCCCAACGTCATGCTTGGCTACTCCGACAACCCGGAGGCTACCGCACAGGTCATCGACCGCGAGGGTTGGCTGCGCACCGGTGATCTTGGCAAGCTCGACCGGCGGGGACGCCTGGCGATTGTGGGTCGCGCCAAGGACGTGATTGTCGCTTCGAACGGCGAGAACGTGTATCCCGACGACGTCGAGGCGCGACTTGACCGGATTTCTGCGATCAAGGAGCTCTGCATTCTTGGCGTCCCCGACGGGCGCGGGGGCGAGCGTGTGGCCTGCGTGGCGGTGGCGGAGCGTGACCCAGACCTTGCTCCGACTGAACTGCGCGTCAAAGCCCAAAAGGAGCTTGAGCAGGCCGTGGCCAAGCTGCCGAGCGCGATGCGACCAGCACTCATCGTGATCCTAGATCGGGACCTGCCGCGTACCGCTACGCGCAAAGTGAAGCGGAACGAAGTGCGCGCTGAGATCGAGCGGCGGGACCGTGCTCAGGACGCCGTGCGCGTTCCAGGCCCAGTGGACGGAGTGACGGCGCTGGTGCGAAGCACCGTCGCCACCATCGCGCGTCGCCCGATAGCTCAGGTGACAGCGCGGCAGGCTCTGCGCGGCGATCTCGGCTTCGATTCGCTCATGTTGCTGGAGCTCTTGGTGGCATTCGAACGCGAGCTCGGTCAATCGCTCGACGCTGAGCGCGTCAGCTCCGCCGTGACAGTGGCTGACGTCGAGAGCTTCGTGCGTGAAGCACAGAGCGCTCGGCGGCTTTTGACCACGACCAAGGACATCGAGAAGGAGGAAGCGACTTCGCTCGAGATCCCGGAGCCGCTGCGCGAGGCGGCCATGGCGTGGATGGGCCGCGCGCAGCATGGATTCTACGACCGCGTGCTGCGCACGAAGGTGAGTGGCCGGGCGTTTATTCCCCAGAACCGCAGCAGCATTATCGCCGCCAACCACAGCAGCCACCTCGACATGGGGCTCGTCAAGTACGCGCTCGGGAGCTACGGCGACCGGATGGTGTCGCTGGCTGCGCAGGACTACTTCTTCGAGGGCAATCGGTATCGCAAGGCCTTTTTCGAGAACTTCACCAACCTAGCCCCCATGCCGCGCGGGAGTTCCTTGCGGCAAGCGCTGCGTCAGGCCGGGGACTTGATCGAGCAGGGCCACAACGTGCTGATCTTCCCAGAGGGAACTCGCAGCACGGATGGCCAGGTGCACGAGTTCAAGTCGGCCGTGGGTCACCTCGCGCTCCATCACCGCGTCGACATCCTGCCGGTCTGGCTGGGCGGCACGCACCGCGCGCTGCCCAAAGGGGCCACTCTGCCCAAACATCGCGAGGTCGAGGCGCGCATCGGACTGCCGCTCGAACACGGCGAGCTTCGCCGATTGACAACGGGCCTCTCCGCGGTTGAGGCGTCGCGCGTCGCGACGCGGCTTTCGCATCGAGCCGTCGTCATGCTCAGTCAAGGTCAGGTGCTGAACACACGGGACTGCAGGCCCGAGGAGGTTCAGGAGTCCATCGCGCCTCCGGAGCCCGAATCGCTTGCGGCGTTGTTCCGCGAGCTAGAGCAGCGTTTCAAAGTAGGCAGCGTCCAGGAACCGATCAGCTTCTACTTCTCGCTCGGCGAGACCGAGCGCTGGACCGTACGCGTCACGGGCCAGCACTGTGAAGTGGTGGCCGGTAAGGTGTCAGGCCCCGCCGATTGCGTGCTGAAAACGAGCCCCGACATGTTCACGCGCATCGTGCGCGAGCGCTACACACCTTCCCCGGCGGAGTTCATGGCCGGCACGGTAAAGTCCAATAATATCCAGCTTTTATTCACGTTCCAGAAGATCTTCCAGCTCGAAAGCGGGGCCTCGTGAGCTCTGTGCCTCGGCGCTTTTGGCTCGGCGGCGCCACGGGTTTTCTGGGCTCCCACTTGCTTGCGCACCTCAAGCAGCGTGGACACGAGGTCGTCGCTGTCTCCAAGAGTGGCGGCAGCCAGCACGGCGTGAAGGTGGCGGCGCTCGACATCCTCGACGAGACCGCGGTCACTGAAAGCGCGCGCGGCTTGGACGGGGCGTTCCTGGCAACCGGCCGTGTCTCGCGCGACCGAGACGATGCCGAGAGCCTGCATCGTGACAACGTGCTCGGTACGGAGAGCGCGCTTCGAGGCCTGCGTGCCGCGGGCGTTCGACGCGTTGTCGTAGCGAGCACCAGCGGCACTCTGGCCGTTGGGCGGACCGCCGCCGAAGTTGCCGACGAGACCTGCCGGGCTCCGCTCGAGCTTCTCGCGCGTTGGCCCTACTATCGAAGCAAATTGTACGCGGAGCGCGCCGCATTGGACGCCAACCGTCCGGGCGAGTTCGAGGTGGTTGTGGTCAACCCGAGTCTTCTGCTCGGACCGGGGGACCTGCGGGAATCCTCCACGGGCGACGTTCGCCGTTTTCTCGAGGCCGGTATCCCGGCCATCCCGGCGGGCGGCATGGCCTTCGTTGACGTGCGGGATGCCGCCGAGGGCCTGCTGCTCGCGTTCGAACGCGGGAGAGCCGGCGAGCGCTACCTCCTGAACGGCAAGAACCTGACGATAGCGGCGTTCTTTCAGCGTCTTGAGCGGGTAAGCGGCGTCAGTGCGCCCTTCTGGCATTTGCCGCGTTCGCGTCCGCTGGCGTTGGGCCTCAATCAGTTGTTCACCAAGGCCGTCGAGGCAATCGGCGGCCGAGCTCCAGTGGACCCAGTGAGCGTTGAGATGGCCCAGTACTTCTGGTACTGCAGCTCGGAGAAGGCCGAACGGGAGCTGGGTTTCAGGTCGCGCGATCCCGGTGAGACGATCCGCGACACGATCGACGACCTCGTGAAGCGTCGCGTGGTCGCGCCGCCCAAGGGCTCGCGCATAAGCGCCCTGCTGACGCGCTGAGCCGAGGGGCGCCAACTCGTCCTTTTTGTGGATCTGGACCGCCAACACCCCAGGCTCGCCCGATATTCCAGGGAAAACGCTGGAGTTTTTGGGGCGTTGCGCCTGGACGGAGCGATGCCGCGTGCTTATACCAACGTGTGTTGCGACTGTTTCGGTCGACACTTACGGAGGTTTCGCGAACGTGCTCAAGCGCATCGGCCTGTTCATTCTGACCAATCTCGCCATCCTGCTGGCCATCAACGTCGTCTTGGCGGCGCTGAGTGCTTTCGGCATCTTCGACGCTGCCGAAAGCTTCGGATCGTATGGCCCGCTCTTGGTGATGTCGGTGGTGGTCGGCTTTTCCGGCTCCCTCATTTCGCTGTTGATCTCGAAATGGATGGCGAAGCGGGCGACCGGCGCCCAGGTGATCGTTTCGCCGCGCAACGATACCGAGCGTTGGCTGGTGGACACGGTACGGCGTCACGCCGACCGTGCTGGCATCAAGATGCCAGAGGTCGCGGTCTACGACGCGCCAGAAATGAACGCGTTTGCGACCGGACCTTCGCGCAACAACTCGCTGGTTGCCGTCAGCACAGGGCTGCTCCAGCAGATGAAGCGCGACGAGGTCGACGCCGTGCTGGGTCATGAAATAGCCCACGTGGCCAACGGGGACATGGTGACGCTGGCGCTCATTCAAGGCGTGCTGAACACGTTCGTGTTCTTCCTCTCACGTGTCATCGGCAATCTCGTGGACTCGATGCTGCGAGGTCGTGACGACGAGCGCAGTACGGGACCCGGCATAGGCTATTGGATCGCGACCTTCGCCGCGGAGATGGTGCTCGGGGTCTTCGCCATGATCATTGTCCAGTGGTTCAGCCGTCGCCGCGAGTTCCGGGCGGATGAGGGCGGGGCCAGCCTGGCGGGGCGCTCAAGCATGATCGCGGCGCTGCGTCGCCTGGGCGGTTCGGAGAGTAGTAATCTGCCGGAGTCGATGGCGGCCTTTGGCATCACGCCGCGCCGCGCTAGCGGCCTGATGCGGCTGTTCTCGTCGCACCCGCCGCTCGAAGAGCGCCTGGCGCGGCTCCAGGCCAGCTCTGGCTGAAGCTGCCGGTGGAAGGGCGAACGCTAGGCTTACTTGCCTTCGCGTCGCTTGGGCCGGGCGGGCGCGACGGGAGCCGCCGAGCGCGCCGCTACCGCCCGCAGCTTGTCGGCGAACACGTCGCCCAGGCTGCCGAAGTTGCGCGGTGTGGGACGGGCCGGCTTCGGCTTGCCCGGAGTCGGGACGGGCTCACCCTCGGTCGAAGCCGCGGCGAACTCGCGGAAGTTCTTCTGCTCCTCAACGCGCGTCACTTCCCGCGCGCTGAAGCGGATGCGACCGCGGTCGTCCACGTCCATGACCACGACGGTCAGCTCCTTACCAAGCGGAAAATTCTTGCGCAAGTCCGCGCCAGGAGCCAGGCCGAGCTCGCGCCCTGGCACCAGGCCGTCGCCTTTGGGTGTCGTCACAAAGATGCCGTAGTTCTCGACGCGGGTTACCTTGCCCAGCAAGACCTCGTCGGGCTTCGGCATCTCCTTGCCCTGCGCGCTCTGGAGCGCGCGCAAGACGGCTCCGCTGGTGTGCGCCTCAATGACGGTGGCCCTGACGGTGTCGCCCACCTTGACCCGGAGCACGCCATTCTCGTCGGTTAGCTCGCCGGCTGGGATTTTTCCGTCGCCGGGTGTGCCGACGTCAACGTACACGAAATCACTCGAGACCTGGATGACCGAGACATCCATCACCTGACCGCGCTCGAGCCGCTTGCTCGCGCGATCAGAGACAGAGGCGGAGTCGCTGGCCATCAACGAAGCGAAGCTGTCCTTGGACATGGAGGCGGGGAGGATGCCACCTGTGATGCGCCTTCGCAAATCGCGCCATCCGCCGCGGAATCAGCCCGAAGCTTCCACAAATTGACCAGAACCTGGTCGGCCCCGGTCCGCCCGGACGCTGGCTTTGCGGCGGCCTACGAGCCGCGATTTCGCTCTAGCGCTTCCCGGCGAATAGCCCGCGCGACCGTAATCGCGCTCATGTGGACGATAGCGTCCACGCTGGCGCCCTGCTGCAGCACGTTTACCTGCTTCCTCATGCCGAGCACTATCGGTCCGATGACCTCCACGCCGCCGGTCGCTCCCATCAGCTTGTAGGCCGCATTGCCGGCGTCAAGGTTCGGGAAGATCAGCACGTTGGCTGACCCCTTCAGGGTACAGAACGGGTAGGGCGCCCTCGCGTCTTCGTCGAGCGCGACGTTGGCCTGCATTTCTCCGTCGATCATGAGGTCCGGACGCAGCGCCTTTACCTTGCTCGTCGCGTTGGCAACCTTGCGCGACTCAGGATGCGGCGCGTCGCCGAAGTTCGAGAAGCTAAGCATCGCGACGCGTGGCTCGATGCCGAGGTCCCGCACGGCGTCGGCCGCCAGGATGGCGATCTCCGCGAGCGTGTCCTCATCTGGGTCGATGTTGATGGTCGTATCGGCCAGGAAACGCACGTCTGTCTTGGATACGACCATGTACATGCCGGCGGCTCGCCTGACGCCCTCACGCACGCCAATGATCTGCAGTGCTGGGCGAATGGTGGCGGGGTAGTCCTGGCGGACGCCAGCCACCAGCCCATCGGCGTGACCGGCGTCGAGCATCATCAAACCGAAGGCGGTGCGCGAGCGCCGTAGCTCCTTGAAGGCGTGGTGCCGAGTGGTGCCGCGTCGCTGCCGCTTGCGCCAGTAGCTCTCGACATAGTTGTCAAGATCTGGGCTCTCTCTCGGATCGATCAGGATGGCGCCTTCCAGGGCAATGCCGAGCTGTTCGGCGTGCTCCTGGATGCGTAGAGGAGCGCCCAGCAGCACAGGCGTGGCCAGCCCCTCTTCGAGCAGGCGGTGGGCGGCGCGTAGGATGTTGTCGTTCTCTGACTCCGGAAAGACGATGCGCCGCGGATCGGCTTTGGCGGTCTCCGTGATCCGGAAGAGCACGCGGCGAGAAGGCGAGATGGTGCGATAGAGCCGCTCTCGGTACTCATCGGGGTCCAGCGTGTCTCGGGCCACGCCGCTCTGCATGGCTGCTCGGGCGACGGCGGGCGCGACCCAATACAACACCCGACTGTCGAACGGTTTGGGGATGATGTAGTCATGCCCGAAGCGCATGCGTTGTCGGCCGTAGGCGCGGAGCACGTCGTCGGGAACGTCCTCACGCGCCAGCGCGGCAATCGCTTCGGCCGCGGCCAGCTTCATCTCCTCACTGATGGTGCGGGCTCGCACGTCAAGAGCGCCCCGAAACATGTACGGGAAGCCGAGCACGTTGTTGACTTGGTTCGGGTAGTCGCTGCGGCCCGTCGCCAAGAGCGCGTCCGGCCTGGTCTCCCGCGCCAGCTGGTAGTCAATCTCCGGATCGGGGTTGGCGAGGGCGAACACGATCGGTTTCTTGCCCATGCTCTTGAGCATCGCCGGGGTGACGACCCCGCCCGCGGAAAGGCCGATCATCACGTCCGCGTCGACCATGGCCTCGGCCAGTGTGCGACGGGGATCACTGCTTGGTCGCGCGAACGGCGCTCGAAACTCATCGATGTCACCGCGGCCGTCGAACAGCACCCCCGCTAGATCGGTCATCGTGATGTTCTCGCGTTTTACGCCCAACCGCACCCACATCTGCATGCAGCTGGTGGCCGCGGCGCCCGCACCGATGCACGTCACCTTGAGCGAGTCGAGCGATTTCCCTTGCAGCTCGGCCGCGTTGCGCAGTGCGGCGGTGGTGATGATGGCGGTGCCGTGCTGGTCATCGTGGAACACCGGTATCGACATGCGCTCGCGCAGCGCACGTTCAATGACGAAGCAGTCGGGCGCGCGGATGTCTTCCAGGTTAATCCCGCCGAAGGTCGGCTCGAGCGCCTGCACAATCTGAATGAAGCGGTCAGGGTCGTTTTCGGCCAATTCGAGGTCGAACACGTCGATATCGGCGAAACGCTTGAACAGCACCGCCTTGCCCTCCATGACCGGTTTGGCAGCGCGTGGCCCGATGTTGCCTAGCCCGAGCACGGCCGTGCCGTTGGTCACGACCGCGACCAGGTTGCGCCGTGCCGTGTAGAGGTCCACGGCATCCGGGTTGCTGGCGATCTCGCGGCACGGCTCGGCGACGCCGGGCGTGTAGGCCAGGGACAGGTCGAGCTGAGAGGCGACGGGCTTCGTCCAGGTCACCTCGATTTTTCCGGGACGGCCAGCGGAATGGTACTTGAGCGCGTCTTCACGTCGGGACATGGCTGGCTCAGCCTACCAGGACTGCGCTGGTCGGCGCGGCATTCTTGGCCATGGTCCAGTACCTGCTTGCCGCCGGCCGTGACGCGCAGCAGCCTGGGCGTGGATGCCTGAATCGTCGCCGCTGCGCATCGAGCTTGAGCGCGCGGCGCTGCGCGCCATCCACAAGAGCTACCAGCACAACAACGGCTCGCTGTTTCGCTTTGCGCTGTCGGCACCTGCCCTTGAACTGGTGGACGAGGGCGAGCGGCTCGGTCGCTGGGTTCCGGAGCGGCGGACCCTCGAACTCTCTCGCGAGCTGCTGGTTCGACACGGCTGGGGTGTGCTGGAGGAGGTGCTCAAGCACGAGATGGCGCATCAGTTCGTGGACGAGGTGCTCGAGATCCGCGATCAAACGGCGCACGGTCCGGCGTTTCGCAAAGTGTGCGAGGAAAGGGCGATTGACGCGCGCGCGGCCGGGGCCCCCGCGGCATCGGCGGAGCGGAGCGGGCACCCTGTCTTGGACCGCATTGCGAAGTTACTTGCGCTGGCCGAGAGCCCGAATGAGCACGAAGCCCAGGCGGCCATGGGCGCGGCGCAGCGGTTGATGCTGAAGCACAACATCGAGGCGGCCGTGTTGGGCAGCGGCGATCAGCAGCGCTTTCGGCACCTGGGAAATCCGAGCGGTAGAGTTCCAGAGCACGAGCGACGCCTGGCGATGATACTGAACGAGCACTTCTTCGTGCAGGTGATCTGGGTGCCGGTGTGGCGGGTTCGGGATGGCAAGCGCGGCTGTGTGCTTGAAGTGTGCGGTAGCCCCGACAACCTGGAGCTGGCCGCGTACGTGTACGACTTTTTGATGTACACTTCTCAGGCGCTCTACC
>JANNWK010000941.1:0-1554 GCA_031408355.1 Myxococcales bacterium | reverse complement strand
GACGCTCTGCGAGCGGGACCCAAAGCTAGCGTAACCGACTGAACTCAGCGGGTACGCTTGCAGCTTGGTTGCCCCCAGAAATGACAGTTCGTTTGTCCTTGGCACCGCGACATCGCGGGCATCATCGCTACGCTTGATGTGTGCCAGGTGGCGCAAGTGCTGCCCTCCTCGCGGCCGTTTTCGTCGCCTATTGCAGCAAGAGCCACCTGGCATAGAGCTTGCTGTTCGCACGGTCCATGAACCGATCGATGAGCCTGCGGGTGTCACTGCTGATGGCCATGGGTATCGTGCCGTTTGCGTGCAGCGGGGATGACGACGTGGGCGACGACCCGAGCGGCAGTGCGGGCGAGGCGGGAGGGCCCGACAAGTTTGCGAAAGGGGGCGAGGGCGGCTCTGGGCTCACGGCGGTAGGCGGCGCTGGCGGAACTGGGCTCCTGGCGACAGCCGGTCAGGGGGGTGGGCAACCGATTTCGTGCACTACGCCGCAACGCGATTTAGCGACCGGGCTTGTGCGGTGTGCCGAAGGGTACCTGCATCGATCCCAGGCCGTCGCCTGTGGAGCGGAGGCGAGTGGTCAGGGAGGGGCCAGCGGCGAGGGCGGGGCCGCGGCACGGCCGCCGCGGGCTGATGGCAGCGTCAGTTGCTCGCCGCTCGAACAAGGACAGGGCGGCGCAGGCGGGGATACTGCGCAGCCGCCGTGCGGCGAATTCCACCTCGGGTTCTGTGACATGGACGGGACAGTGGATCTTGGTGGCGGTTCGGGCAGTGGCCATTGCGCGTCCGGTTGCATCACCGACCAGGATTGCGCCCCGGATTTCATCTGCGTGTGCGGCGATGAACGGTCGCCATCGGGCGGCGTTTGCCGCGTCAGTGACTGCGCGACCGACGCCGATTGCGCTGACGGCTTGCTGTGCGCCTCGTACGACTATAAGCCTGACGGTTGCGGCTTCTCGGGCATCGCGGGCTTTGCTTGTCAGACCACGGACGACGAATGCGCGAGCGACTCCGACTGCCCCACGGGCGAGCATTGTCTGGCGGCCCAGCAACAATCGTCTGACGGCGCACAGCGGGTTTGCGACGGGGTTGCGGTTTGCGGCAGGCCGTTTCTGGTTGAGGCGTGCCCGCGCTTGGCTCCGCTCGTTCTCGGCGACGCTTGGAACGAGTCCACGTCGCAGGCCCCCGCGCTCGAGCAGCTGACAGCCAACGAACGCGCAGCGCAGGCCGAGCACTGGGCGCGGCTGGGGCAGATGGAGCATGCGTCGATCGCCGCCTTCGCGCGCTTCAGCTTGCAGTTGTTGTCGCTCGGTGCACCTGCCGACCTGGTCGAGGACTGCGCGCGCGCTTTGGCCGACGAAACGGCGCACGCTAGGCTCTGCTTTCAGCTGGCCAGCGCCTACGCCGGGAGTGCTGTCGGTCCGGGGCCTCTCGACGTCGCAGGCTGCCTCTCGGCTGCCAACTTGCTGGATGTCGTCGAACTCGTCATCGTCGAAGGGTGTCTCGGCGAAACGGTGGCCGCGCTCGACGCAGCCGAGGCAGCTGCGGCGGCCGCAGCGG
>JANNWK010000940.1:0-3053 GCA_031408355.1 Myxococcales bacterium | reverse complement strand
AGGCTCCCGTCAACAACACCCAACGGCCGCGAAGTTCCAGGGGGCTCATGCTGGCGGGGGGCGTAGCGCGTGGTCTCTGGCGCTGTCAACGCGCGTCCGCCCGAAGCGCGTTCCCAGGCCGCGCGGAGGACTACGGAAGGGCCGGTGAACCGTCCGGCAGGCGCGCCTGCGTCCACTCTTCGACCCCGTCCTTGGCCGGGAACTCGGCAGCGAGCGTTTCATCGAAGTCGATGCCCAGCCCCGCTGCCGCGCTGGGATAGAGGTAGCCCTGCGTGACTCGGGGCAAGCCTGGGAACAGCGCGTAGATGGGCTCCGGGAAGCGGCACCACTCGTGAATGCCGAAATTCGGGGAGGCCAACTCCAGGTGCAGGTTAGCGGCGTGCCCAATGGGCGAGGTGTCGGCCGGGCCGTGCCAGGCCGTGCGCACGCCGTGCATGGCCGCCATGGCGGCGACGTTGCGAGCCGGCGAGATGCCGCCCATCTGGCTGATGTGCATGCGAATGAAATCCACCGAGCGCTGCTCGATGACTTGCTGCCATTCAAGCGGGTGGTTGAAGAGCTCCCCGATGGCCAGCGGCGTACTGGTTTGTTCCCGCAGCCGCGGCAGCCACGCCAGCTGCTCCGGCGGCAACGCATCCTCCAAGAAGAACAGCCGATACTGTTCGACGTCCTTGGCGAATTGAAGCGCCGCCGAGGGCGCGAGCCGCTCGTGCACGTCGTGGATCAGCTCCACGTCTTTGGGAAACCGCGCCCGCGCGGCATCGAGCAGCCCGAGCGTCTCCCGCGTGTATTTACTCGGATCGTAGTAGGCGCCGGGCTGGGCCCCGACGGGGCTCGCGCGGTCCGGCGCGCCTCCGCCGTAGAGCCGCAGCTGGAGCCGGACATGCCGGTAGCCTTCCGCCAGCAAGCGTTCTGCGTTGTCCAGCACCTCGCCCACGGACGCGCCATCGGCGTGGCTGTAAACGGCCGCCGCCTCGCGGCATTTCCCACCGAGCAGATCGTGGAGCGGCAGGCCCGCCCGCTTGCCCAGGATGTCCCAGAGCGCCTGATCGACGCCCGAGAGGGCATTGTTGACGACAGGCCCGTTGCGCCAATAGCCGTTCACGCGCGCCATCTGCCAGATGTCCTCTATCCGCGACACATCCCGGCCCAGTAGGAACGGCTTCAGGTGTCGATCGAGCAGGGCCTGAACCGCGAAGGCGCGCTGCGTGAACGTGGCGCAACCAAGGCCGTATAGGCCCGCCTCCGAGGTCACCACCTTCACGACCACCAGCCGCTCGCGCGCGGGCTGAATCACGAAGGTTTTGACGTCCGTGATCGTGATGGGCAAGGTCATGGGCCCGCCCAGCCTAGCCGGGGGGCTCGGTGCCGAACAGCTCGCGCAGCGTGCTTTCCAAGGCGATAGGCACGATCGCTTCGTGGGGATTGGCTCCACGTGGCGGCAGCTCCACCACCCGGTCGATCCTCGGGCCTGGCTTGTCTTGGGCGAGCGCCGTCATGAATTCCAGCGGTTCCCGCACCCAGATGGCCGGCTGCCACGAAAGCCACAGCGGCACGCTCGCCGGACGGCGTGAGAAGGCCCCGCCGACCTTGCGGTCCAGGCACGGGTCAATCGGCACCAGGGCTAGCGGCAAGGGGCCGCCCGCGCTCCAGAAATCGCTGGCGAGCCCGCCGCTGGGGTTACAGCCCGCGCCGCTGTGTCCCACGAACACGACCCGCTGCCGGTCGATCTGCAGGCGCCCCTCAGTGGCTCGCGCTACGTCTTCCACGAAGGCATTCAGATCAAAGTCCTGCCAGACCGTGCGAGCCAGCCCCGCGCCCTTGGTTTGGCTGGGGCCTGCCAGGACGAACGGGCTCACTTGGCCGCTACGCATTAGCTGCTGGGCCAGGGGACGAAGATCGCGCCCACCCCCGCCAAGCCACAGATGAAGCTCAGGCGTTGGGTTGGTGCCGTGCAAGAAGACCACGAGTGGCACGCTGTCCGTCGGCGCGGCGCCCTCGGGCAAGAGCGCGGCCCCGCCGTTGCGCTGAAACGGGTACAGCCTGCGCGCGTCCTGGTGCGGAAAGTAGAGCGTCTCCGCGGCGGCTGCGCTCGGCCACAGCCCGCACGTCGAAAGCCCGAGCGCGCAAGCGGCTACCTTCCCCGCGCGACTGCGTCGAGGCTGGGCAGTGCGGGAAACGGCGCGTCGACCTCCGGGCATTACGACTAGGATAGGGGGCGGGGCGCTTCCTTGCAAGTTTCGGAAGGCGCTCAGGCGGAAGGCGATCCGATGACGTCGGCGAGACAACGTTACAAACGGAAGCGCACTACCCGCGCCCGATCGCCTCCGCCACATTGCCAAAGCCCGCTCTACTCACGCATTCCGCAAGCTCCCGCTGGATGCGCTTCGGCAGGCCCGGGCCTTCGTACACGAGCGCCGAGTAGATCTGGATCAACGTGGCGCCGGCTTGAATGCGTTGCCACGCGTCCTCGCCGTTCTCGATGCCTCCGGCGGCGACCAAAACAAGCCGGTCGCCGACCCTGACGCGCAGTCGACGCAGTACCGCGAGGCTTCGCGCTTTAAGTGGCGCGCCGGACAACCCACCGTTGCCGTAGGCTTCGACGATAGCGGCCGGCGTGAGCAAGCCGGCACGGCTGGTGGTCGTGTTGGTGGCGATGATGCCGTCGAGCTTGAGCTCCAGCGCCAAGTCGGCGATCTCGTCCAAGTCCCCGTCCTCGAGATCGGGCGCCAGCTTGAGCAGGAGTGGCACGCGCCGGTCGCCTTGGGCGCGGAGCAGCGCTTGCTGCACGCCCTCGATGAGCGGGCGAAGTTGGTTGGCGGCTTGTAGCTCGCGCAGCGAAGGTGTGTTCGGCGAGCTGACGTTGATGACGAGGTAGTCGGCGTGCGGCGCCAGGCGTTCGGTGCTGCTCACGTAGTCGGCCAGGGCCGCTTCATTCGGGGTGAGCTTGCTGCGGCCGATGTTGGCCCCCACAACCGTGCGACGCGGTTTGGCGAGCCGGGCTTGGGCCGCTCTGGCGCCGTGGTTGTTGAACCCCATCCGGTTGATCACCG
>JANNWK010000939.1:0-6577 GCA_031408355.1 Myxococcales bacterium | reverse complement strand
GGAAAGCGATCGCTGCACTGCGCTACGTGCTGACAAACCTGGCTGCGTCCGGGCAACTCTACCAGCCACGGCTGCGCGCCGATGAGCTCCGGCTCGAGTACCGAGAGCCGCTGAAACGCTTTCACCCCGCGAAGGTGCTCGAAGTCTTGCGCAAGATGCCGGCCGAGGCGGACGAGAACGACGACGTCCTGATGGTAGAGTTCGGGGCTCAGCCGATCGAACGGGCGCCGATTGCCCCGCTTTCCCAGGCGGATTTGCGGCAGGCAGAGGCGCTCTGGGTCGCACACTGGAACGACGTCGAAGAGCTGCTCAAAGAGTGCCAACGCAAGCGCTCGGTCTGGTTCTTGAACGAGCTCACGAGTTATGCCCACCACCGCATTTGCTTCTTGCTGCCGCTGACGGGCGCTATACTTTCCAAGTTGTCGCAGGCGGCCGTTGTGTTCAACGACTGTGACCAAGATCCGTCACGCCGCGAGAACGTGCTTGGCAAGTGCGTCAAGGACATGAAGGCGACTACGCCAGAAGCACTTCGCAGCAGCTTAGGTCATGCGACGTACGCCATCAGTCCGGTGGGCGACGGCACGAGTCGGAGGCTGAAGAGCTACCTAGGACCTGGCCGCTACATGGAGACCATCGAAGGGATGCGCACGGCGGGTCAGTCCATCGATGCCGCGTTCTCCCTGGTCAGTACCTACAACTACCTCTTGTCACTCTTCGCCTGGCCTGAGCCTGTGTACCTACTCCTCACCGAGGGCCTGGCCAAGGTATCGGGGAAGCCCTGGCGCGAGGCCGCTGACATCCTCGCTGAGCACACCCATTCTCTCATCAGCAAGGTGGACGACGATGACGACGAAAGCGACGAGGAAGCAGAATGAGCCACTTCGAAATCGAAAAACTCGGCGTCTTTCAGGTATTCACTGGCGGAGGGACGGGCTCCGGATTCTTGATCGACGACAGAACGCTGGTCACCAATTGCCACGTCGTGCGGCCTTACCGTTCGGTTGCTGTCGAACAGCGCGACAAGAGTCGCGTGCTCGGCACCGTGCGACGATTGAGCGTCAAACGCGACCTTGCCATCGTTGAGTTCTTGACCCCGTTTTCTGGGGAAGTTCTCGCGATCGGCCCGGACGACAGTCTCGTCGCCAAACAGACCATCCACATCGTAGGGTTTCCGATCGGACTACCTCTATCAGTCACCGAAGGCGTCGTCTCGCATCCGAAGCAGCACTTCGACGGCGACCACTACGTCCAAACCGACGCCGCTATCAATCCCGGGAATTCAGGGGGTCCGATGCTCGACGATCAACGCCGCGTGGTCGCCGTGACCACCTGTAAGGTCTCGTCGGCAGACATGGTCGGATTTGGGGTGCCGGCCGGCGATGTGCGCGCGTTTGTCGAGGCGTTCCGCGCGCAGACGGCGCCCTTCGGTGTCATGTGTCCCTCGTGCGACGAGCTACTTGAGAGCTCCGAACGGTACTGCAACAGTTGCGGGTCGGATCTCGAGAGCTTGGAGCTTGGGGCCTACTTTGAGGGGAAGGAGGAGCACCCTATCGCCACCTTCGTCGAGACCGCCCTGCGCATGGTGAACGTTGACCCGGTACTGGCCCGGCACGGCGACGAGAACTGGTCGTTTCACTCCGGCAGCGCACCGATCAAGATTTGGTCGTGTTGCTCCGAGCATTTGAACTTTTCGTCGCCGCTTGCAGAGGTCGGCAAGCAGAAGCTCGGAGATCTGTTTCGTTTTCTCTTGTCCGAAGAGCACGCGCCATTTTCGTTTGACCTTTCGGACAGCACGATTCAACTCAACTTGACGTTTCATATGGCAGACGTGTTTGCCGCCAAGGACGCCAACGACACCGCACACTGGATCAAGAAATTCCTGGAGGCGGCGGACGCTTACGACAACCTGCTGGTCGAAAAGTACGGTTGCTTACCCGCAGCCAACACTCAGCTCACCTTCCTGAAAGAGTCCACTCGGTAGGCGCTTTCGAGCTTGGGCCGGATTGAAGCGTTGCGGCGTCAGCGCACCACCAATGCGCGCTCGTCCAGGCCCAAGAAGCGCGCCATCGAAGCCAGCTCGGCGTGCAGTGCCGGCCTGAACCCTGCATCCCGCGACGTGTTGCGCTTGGCAAAACCGATCTCGGCCGTCAGCGTTGTCTTCTCTTGCACGCGAACGTTGGCCCAACCCACCACCTCGTCGCGCCACAGCAGCGGCAAGGCGTAGTAGCCGAGCTTGCGGTTTTTTGCTGGCGTGTAGGCTTCGAAGCGGTAGGCCCAACCCCAGAACAACTCGAAGCGGCGCCGATCCCACACCAGCGGATCGAACGGCGCGAGCAGGCGCACCGCGTCGTCCGGCGCATGCCGGCGCGAGAGCGGGTTTTCGTCGGCCGGCCAGAACCAATCGACAGCGTCGATACGCGCCGCCGCTAGCCGCGCTTTCGCGCGGCCGAGCGCGCTGGCTCGGTCATCGCGCCACTGCGGCGCGCCATGCTGCAGATGGCCGATCAACTTTCCCAGCGACGCCGCCGGCAGCGGCGCGTATTTGGCCACGACCCGATCGATCAGCGCGTCGTGTCTTGCCTGGCGCCCGGCCGCGTCCGCGGGCGGCGGCGTGGCCTCGCGCACCGCGTAGACGCGCACGCCGCCGTCGCGCCGCGCGATCCGCAGCAAGCCGCGGTAGTGCAGGCCGTCCAGCAACTGCGTCGATGCGTTGGACAAACCGCCGAACCAGTTTTTGACCTTACCGTGAGAGAAATGTGCGTCCACGTCGCGCGGGTGAGCTGTCCCCTGTTCGCGCACGAAGTCCAGCACGGCACGCGCCTGTTTCCAGCGGGCCTGTGACCACACCGCGCGCGGCGTGCGCGGGTGCATCAGCGCCTGCACGTCGCGCGGCACGAAGCCGTAGTTGACGAAGAAGTCTTCTTCAACGGCCAGGCGCGGGTAGCGCCGCCCTAGATCTCCTTCGCGGTAGTCCTTCACGCGCTGGCGCAGCGTTAGGTCTTGCGCACACGCGGGCGCGCGGATCGGGTCGGCTTGGACGAAGCCGAGCTTCTTCATGGCACGCGGCAAGGTCGTGGGGGTGAACAGCGTGCGAGTGATGGCGTACCGGCGCAGGGTGTCGAGCTTGATGGGCACGGTGTTGATGTACCCTCGACCCCTCCGGCGCCGTCAACTGTGACTCCGTTGCCTCGGTCGGCTGGGGTGAGGTGAAGCCGCCACAGCGCCGCCCCCCACAAAATCGCTGAAAACTCTGCGCTGGAGTGAATAAAACGAGCGCGGCACGGGGATTGCTTTGCGTGTAGGCTCACTTGCTGGAGGAGCGAACACGATGTCGGTAGGGAACGCGCGCATAATCTTCACCACACTGCTCTTGGGACTCAGCAGCTCCGGCGTTGCGTTCGGGCAAACGCCCGCAGCGCCCGCGGCGCCCGCAGCGCCCGCAGCACCTGCAGCGCCTCCGGTCGAAGGAGCGCCGCCAGCGGCGCCCACCGCCGCTTCCACGCCGCCCCAAGCCGTGGTGCCGCCCGGGTACATGCTCGTGCCGATTCCGAATTCGGCGGCCGAAACTAGCTACGACGTGCAGTACCCGCAAGCGCGCGGCGCGTTGCCACCGGGGATGGAGCTACCGTACGAGGAGGGCGACCCCATTCCTTCCGGCTACCGCTTGCGCACGGCGCCCCGCCGCGGCTTGGTCATCGCCGGTTCGATCGTAACGGGCGTGCCCTGGGTCTTCAGCGTCACCGCCGCCGTCGCCAACGACTTCAAGGACCGCAGCGGCTTTCTGCTCGTCCCCGCGCTCGGTCCCTGGCTGATGCTGGCCACGGGCGGCGCGAACGATGACCCCTGCTCCGACACCGCCTACAGCTACTGCGTAGGCAACAACTCCGGCACGCGCGCCGTTCTCGTGCTCGACGGACTAGCCCAGACCGCCGGCGCGGTGATGTTCATCACCGGTTTCGCTTTTCCACGCAAACGCCTGGTGCGCAGCGACGTCACGGTCAGCTTCGCGCCCGGCCCCGTCGGGCGTGACGGCTACGGCCTGGGCGCGGTCGGCACGTTCTAGCCATTGCGGTACTTGCTAAGGTGGCGCCGACCGCGGCGGTGACGCCGTGAGCCGCCGCTCCTGTCGCGAAGCGACCTGCGCGCTCGGGCTGCTCGGCGCCTTAGCGATTTCGAGCTGCCGACACGCAGCGGCGCCCGGCCCGGGCCCGTCCGTCTCGGCGAGCGCCCCGGCGTCGAGCTCCCCCAAGCAGCCGATGAAGTGGCCAGGACAGGGCGTTTTGGCGTCTTAGCTAGCCTTGCGGATCGCGAAGTCGGCGCCGGGCTCGGCGGCAACGCCAGACACCGGGTGTCCGCTTTCGACGTGCCCGAGGATACTCGCAACGGCCAGACGGAGCCGACGATCCGCCTCGGGCTCGTTCTCCCAGCGGCTCACTTGCTGCTCGTTGGTTCCGAGCAGCGCAGCCATTTCCTTTTGCTTGAGGCCGAGCGCCTTGCGCGCGTACTTCAGAACCGCGCCGCTGACGGGCTTCTCAGCACCCATCAGAATCTGCTGAGCGGCGCGTCGCTCGTAGCCAGCAAGTTCAACGGCGCCGATCGAAGGCTCGCCGCATTGCTCGCACACCAAGACGTGGCCGGTGCCGTCGGTGACGGTGAACCCAGCGATCTTGGTGACGTGCTCGTAGCCACGCGCAGCCAGCTTTCCTTCGCACTTGAAGCATTTCATGGGAACCCTTTCATGGCGGAAAGACGGTGACGACCGTCACCCACACGGTGTCGCCGTCGATAGCGACGATGACTCGAAGCTCACACCCGTCCACGTCTTGGCCGCCGCACAACAGCCACCGATTTGGGCCGTCGTCGGACGGCGTCGCGACGTCGGCCGCGATGACCGCGGACCGAACGTCGGCCTGGCTGGCCTGGCGCTCTTGCATTCGTTGGGTGGCGTGGACGCTGTAGCGCAGACGATGCCCTTCAGCGGCGTCTTGGGCGACCTTGAGGACTTCATCGGCCGTCACCTTCCTTGCCGAGCAATATGCGCCAACTTGCGTTTTTCGCAAGTCATTTCGGTGCCCCGCTGCCGAGAATCGCGCTGTCCGGTGGCGGACGGACATTCGAGGCCGCGCGCGCAAAACGTCGTCGTAGCCGAGTTCGTGGCGCAAGACTGCTCTTCGGTGCGGAACGCATAGCACCGCTTCGCACCTAGCGGACCGGCACGAAACGACCTGTCGCAGTCCTGGCGGCCGAGGCACCTGCAAGGACGCACGCCCTGCCCTCAACAGCTCAGAAAACATTTGCCGTCTGGGCTGGCTATCTTCGAGCGACTAATCTCGTATGACGCGTTCCCACGCCCGGGTGCTGGCTCTCGCAGCTTTGGTTTGGAACGTGAGCTGTGGCGGAGGTGACGAGTCGGCTCCGATGGGGTCAGGCCTCGCCGGAGCCGACACCGGTGGAGTTGGGGGAAAGAACACGCCACCCTCGGCTAGCGGTGGTGCCGGCGCGATCAAGACAGGCGGCAGCGCGAACGCCGGTGGCGGGACGAATGGGGCTGGCGGTGTGAACGCCGGCGGAGCGCCAAGCAACGGCGGTAGCTCGGGCGCCGCAGGTGCGAGCGGGAGCGCTGCTGCGGGCGCCGCACCAGACGTGCCGAGCCCTCCGGTGGTATCCCGCTATGGGCGACGGTGGACGAGGTTTGCGACAGTGAACAAGAACTCAGAGACGCGCAGCGCGCTCCTGGAAGTCGAAGCAATGGCTACCTTCCGTCAAGCCGGAGTGGTCCCCGAGGGAGCCGTGGTGCTGCTCGAAATCGGCGACGCCAACCTGGAGACAATCGAGTTCATTGCCTATCGAGTGAACGTTGGCGGCATCTGGAATGCGGGACTGGTGTTCCCGGACGCCTACGCGATGCCCGACTTTTCCGGCGCGGTGAACAGCCTGTGCGAGGGGTGCCACGCCAACGCGACAAGCGGAACCTTGTACGCCATGCCATCGCTGCTGAGGTTCGCCGTTTCGAGCAAGCTGGAAACCTTCGACTGCCCCATGGATAGCTTCAACCCGTGCGCTGCGGACGTCTACGAAACCGGCGGCCAATGAACTGCTGCCGTGCCTGGATGAGCAGCTCGGCCTCTTGCGAACCGGGCGAGGCGCCCACTGCGCCACGCTTCACGCGCGTGGCGCGCCGTTCGACCCGGCGCCGAGCAAACCAACGCAGCTGCGCTTCTCGGTCGACCTGAGCGACGCGCCGGCCAACTAGCTCTAGTTTTCTTGAGGTAGGCCTTGCCTGCGCGCCCAGCTGGGCGCGGCGCGCGCGGCTGGCTCGGGCATTTGGCCCGACCGGTAGCGCAACGGAGCCCGCGCCAGGAACCCTGGCCTACCTGGGCTACCTGCAGGCATCGGCGCGAGGCTCGAATTGCGCTGCATTCAGGCGCATGGCTGGTGCGGCACCACAGCTCGGGACCCTTTGGGACGAGCTTTGCGCGTTGCCCTCTCCCGCGCCGCCGCAGGATTGATTGCGAGCCCACGCACAGATCCGGTCCCTCGCCCGGAGCGCACGACGGACATGCAGGGCCCGGGGGCG
>JANNWK010000938.1:0-5390 GCA_031408355.1 Myxococcales bacterium | reverse complement strand
GTCCTAAGCTCGCCCAGCGAAATAGCTCGCCCGTCGCCGAGCTGGCCCGCCCAGTTGCCAAACTGGTGACCACCGTAGCAGGCAGCCGCGGAGTCCATGCCGGGCAACAGCTGGTTGCCCGAGAACACTTCGGCAAACTCTTGCCCCTGCACGAACTCGTCCGGTAGCTCGAGTAGCTGAGCCACCTCCCTGGCCACTGCCAACGTGCGCGGGCTCTTCACGGGAGTCGGGCGGACTCTCGAGAAGCACGCGCCGTGCACCTGGCGCGTGCGATTTTCCTGGCTGGGGTCCACGGGCAAGCTGCGCAGGGCACGGTTGTCGAACTTCAACATCGAGCCTATGGGCTAGCACGCCCGCGCCGATGCCGGGCAAGCGCAGTCCTTTCGCGGCCGTGCTAGACTGCGTGACCTGTTGCCGTCGGAGCTCCACTGGCTATTCTGGGAACTCGACGTGACAGCTTTGAACGAGACAGCCGCCAGATCATGGCTCGGATTTTGGCAAGGCGCTCTGGCCGAACTCGTAACGGTCGAGGCGTTGCGCGACTACTACCTGGCGGGTGGCACCGCGATCGCGTGTCGCCTACACATGACGACGCCAAGCCAATCGGTTTGACCGACCAACATTGGACGACCATCAAAGGGTTCTTCGAAGTATGCGTCCCTGAGGAGCTCAAGGGCCGCACCGTGTAGGGAGGCCGCGCGCCTCCCCAGTCTACAAGGGCGCTAAGCTAGCGCTTGACGGAGCCGGAAGAGTCGCTGAGGAAACCGAACAGCTCGCTGCCGCTCGAAAGCACCAGCGTGTCGTTCTCGGAGATGACCTTCTTGTACGTGTCCATGGTCTTGATGAAGGTGTACAGGTTGCGAGATTCCGGGGTGATAGAGTAACCGGCCGCGTAGATGCTGGTGGCCTTTGCGTCAGCCTCGCCGCGCATTTGCTGCACTGTCTTGTAGGCTTCTGACTCGATGACGCTGAGGTCGCGCTCGCGGTCGCCCAGGATCTTCGCGGCCTCGCCCTCGCCCTCTGAGCGGAAGCGCGACGCGATCTGCTGACGCTCGGAGACCATGCGCTCGTAGATCTTCTCAACCACGCTCGGGTTGTAGTTGATGCGCTTGAAGCGCACGTCCAAGAGTTCAATCCCAAGCTCGGCCAGCTTGATCTTGGCGGCGTCGCGAATTTCTAGCTCAATGGCGGCGCGGCCCTTCTGGATGCCGTGGAGCACGCCGATACTCCCAGAGCCGGCCGCGGCCTCAGCGAGCGTCTGGTCCACGAGCGGCTTTCTGTCCTTGGTAGTGCGAACAACCTCGATCAAATCGTGCTTGGCGATCGAGTTCCGGGTCTCGCTGCCCAAAATGTCATCGAGCCGCGACTGGGCGCTGCGTTCGTCGCGAAGCCGGCGGAAATACTCAAGCGGCTTACTGATGCGCCAGCGCGCAAACATGTCCACCGAGATGTACAGCTTGTCGCGCGTCGGCATTTCGCTGCGCTGACCGTCCCACTCCAGGATCTGCCGATTGATCAGGTTCACTTCCTGGGTGATCGGCATCTTGAAGTGAAGGCCGGCCTGGACAATCGGTTGACCGACGGGCTTTCCGAACTGGGTAATGATCGCCTGCTCTGTCTCCTGCAGCACGTAGAACGAGCTGGAAGCAGCGAAGAACAGCGCCGCGCCAACTACCCACAGCAGAAACCCGGTCTGAACGCGATTCATGGTGCCACCGCCTTTGCCACGCCGCTAAGGTTCAAAAGAGGCAGAAGTCCCTTTACTTCTTCGCCCACGATGACTTTGTTCTTCACCCTCGGCAGCACCTCCGCCATGGTCTCAAGGTAGAGCCTGCGCCGCGTCACCTCCGGAGCCTTCGTGTATTCGGCGAGCAGAGCATTGAAGGCCGCCACCTCGCCTTCGGCCTGATTGACGCGCTGCTTGGCGTAGCCCTCGGCGGCGCGAATCGTCTGCGCGGCTCGACCACGCGCGCGCGGCACCTCCTTATTGTACTCGCCGTTGGCGATGTTGATGGCCCGCTCCTTCTCCTGCTGGGCCTGGTTCACCTCGTTGAACGAGGCCTGAACCTTCTCTGGCGGGTTGACGTTCTTCAGCTGAACCTGGTCCACCTTGATGCCCATCTGGTAGCTCGCGGTGAGGGCTCGCAGCTTCTGGAGAGCCTCGTCCTCGACCTCCTGTCGGCCGATCGTGATCACCTCGTCGACGGTGCGGTCGCCCACCACTTCGCGCATCACGCTCTCCGAGGCGTCGCGGAGCGTAGCGTCCGGATCGCGCACGTTGAACAGGAACTGGTCAGGCTTCTCAATTCGATACTGAATCACCCACTCCACGAGCGCGGCGTTCAAATCACCAGTCACCATCGATTTTTCCTCACCCCACTCGGCTTCTGGGCTCGACTGCCCCGCGTTGCTCGCGCCCGGCGTACCAAAGCCAAACTCCTGCTTCATCTGGCGTTTGACCGGCACGATCAGGGCGGCGTCGATGCCAAGCGGGAGCTTGAAGTGGAGCCCGGACGGCACCACGCGGCTGAACTTGCCGAAGCGCAGCACGACCCCTTCCGACTCCGCTGGGACCGTGTAGAAGCCCGTCCAGGCGAAGCCCAATATACCCAGGGCTACCAGGCCTGTCGTGACCCATCGAAGCGAGAACTGCGGCATCTGGCCGGGGTTTGGAAACTTGGAAACTGCCATTTTTTGGTGCCTGATCGCTACAAGGGGGGCGAAGCTCGAGATGCCCCGCGCATCAAGCGCCGGCAGCCTAGCTTCATTCCCCGGTCGGCGCCCGCCACCCGCCACCTGGCTTCAGAATCGCCAAGCGCTACCGGCTGCTCGGCCCGAAAAGACCGGGAAGAAGCGGCTTCCTGGTGGACCGGCTGCGCCGCAACGTAGGCGCCTGTCGATCCTGAAGCCGGGTCGCGCTACGGACTTCAGCATGCGGTCCCCGGTGCCCAACGTCCTCGCAACCCGCTACGCCAGCCCGGCCATGGCCGCCATTTGGTCGCCCGAGCGCAAGATAGTCCTCGAACGCCGACTCTGGATCGCGGTCCTTAGGGCTCAAGAGCGGCTAGGCCTCGAGCTGCCGAGCGGCGTGGTCGAGGCCTACGAGCGCAGCGTCGACCAGGTCGACCTTGCCAGCATCGACGCCCGCGAGCGCGTCACACGCCACGACGTGAAGGCGCGCATCGAAGAATTTTGTGCGCTCGCCGGCTACGAGCACATCCACAAAGGCATGACCAGCCGGGATCTGACCGAGAACGTTGAGCAGATGCAGGTTCGCTCGGCGCTTGAGCTCACGCGCGATCGCTGTGTGAGCTCACTGTGCAAGATGGCCAGCATCGCGTCCCAGTACCAGTCGCTGGTGATCGCAGGGCGAAGCCACAACGTGCCCGCACAGGCCACAACCGTAGGCAAGCGGGTGGCCAACAGCGGGGAGGAGTTGCTGCAAGCCTGCTATCGCGTCGAGGACCTGCTCGGGCGCTACCCGCTCCGCGGCATCAAGGGTCCCGTCGGCACGCAGCAGGACATGCTCGACTTGTTCGGCGGTGACCCGGGCAAGCTCGGCGCGCTCGAAGCGCACGTGGCCGAGCACCTTGGCTTCGCTCGCGTGCTCGACAACGTGGGTCAGGTGTACCCGCGCTCGCTTGACTTGGACGTCGTAGCGGCGCTGGTGCAGGTCGCGGCTGGCCCCTCAAGCTTCGCGAAAACGCTGCGTTTGATGGCCGGCGCTGAGCTCGGAACCGAGGGCTTCCAGCCAGGACAGGTCGGCTCAAGCGCCATGCCGCACAAGCTGAACTCGCGCTCCTGTGAGCGAATCAATGGCTTCTCGGTGATCTTAAGCGGCTACCTGACGATGGCCAGCGGTCTTTCGGGTGATCAGTGGAACGAGGGAGACGTTAGCTGCTCGGTGGTGCGCCGAGTCATGCTACCCGACGCATTTTTTGCCAGCGATGGCCTTTTCGAAACCCTGCTCACGGTGCTCGGAGACCTCGGTTACTACCCCATGGTGATCGAGCGCGAGCTTGAACGATACCTGCCGTTCCTCGCCACCACCAAGATCCTGATGGCCGCGGTGCAGCACGGCGTTGGCCGCGAAACAGCTCACGAGGTCATCAAAGAACACGCCGTCGCCGTCGCGCTCGAGATGCGTGAGCAAGGTCGCGCTGAGAACGATCTTCTCGAGCGATTGGCCGCCGACAGTCGGCTGCCGCTCGACAAGGCTGCGCTCACAGGGCTCATCTCGACACCGATCGCATTCGTTGGTGCCGCCGAAAACCAGGTGGCCCGCTTCGTGACCAGCGTCGAGTCGCTGAGCCGCCGTTACCCCGGAGCCGCCCAATACCAGCCCGGTCGGGTGCTCTAGCCGCCCCGCGCTATCCACGGAAACGCCACTGGCGCAGCGGCTTTTTCGGGGTGCCAAATTTCGCAACACGCTCTTGCTTCCGCTGCGTATTGCGGAGCAGCCCCGGCAGGATAGGCTTCGGGACATGACTGCCATGAAAGGGTTCCGAAGCCGGACGTCCACTGCGGGTCGCAACATGGCGGGTGCCCGCGCACTGTGGCGAGCCACAGGCATGCAAGACGCCGACTTCGAGAAGCCGATCGTCGCGATCGCCAACAGCTTCACCCAATTCGTGCCAGGGCACGTGCACCTGTGGGACGTTGGGCAGCGCGTCAAGAAGGTCATCGACGAGGCCGGCGGCTGGGGCGTGGAGTTCAACACCATTGCGGTCGACGACGGCATCGCGATGGGTCACGGCGGCATGCTGTACTCACTGCCGAGCCGCGATCTTATCGCCGACTCAGTCGAGTACATGGTGAACGCGCACTGCGCGGACGCGCTGGTGTGCATCTCCAATTGCGACAAGATCACGCCCGGCATGCTGATGGCCGCAATGCGCCTGAACGTTCCAACCATTTTCGTCTCCGGTGGACCCATGGAAGCCGGAAAGATCGTGGGCACCCGGGACCGCGACGGCAAGACCACGATCCGCAAGCTCGACTTGATCGATGCCATGATCGGGGCCAGCGACGCCAGCGTAAGTGACGAGGAGCTCTTGGCCATGGAGCGCTCAGCCTGCCCAACCTGCGGCTCTTGTTCGGGCATGTTCACGGCCAACAGCATGAATTGCCTGAACGAAGCTTTGGGCCTGGCGCTGCCCGGCAACGGTACCTTGCTGGCCACCCACGCGCGGCGCTGGGAGCTGTTCGAGGCGGCGAGCCAGCGCATCGTGGAGATGGCCAAGCAACACTACGTGGGCGGCGACCAGAGCGTGTTGCCACGGAGCATCGCCACCTTTCAAGCCTACGAGAACGCCATGGCGCTCGACATTGCGATGGGCGGTTCGACCAACACGGTGCTGCACCTGCTCGCCATCGCTCACGAGGCCGGC
>JANNWK010000937.1:0-3862 GCA_031408355.1 Myxococcales bacterium | reverse complement strand
CGGCCGGCTCGGGCGAGGCAACGGGCCGTCATGAGGGAGATGGAGGGGACCCGGTAGAGTGCCTCGGCGCGCTGGAAACGGTCGAGCGCTGTGGCGTAGTCCGCTTGGTCGAAGGCTTCGGCGCCCGAAACCGCAAGATCGCGGGCCGCCATCCGAGTGCCGGCGTCGAGCGCCTGGGCGTGCGCACCCCGCGTCACCAGGGCAAAGCCCAAAACCGCCCAGTATCCGCCGCCGCGAGCCAGCCAGCTAAAAGCCAAAATCATGGGCCTTCTTGGGGGCGAAGGGCTTCAGCTTCGGTTTCGCCGCCGGCTGGCGCGGCGCTGACGCGACCGGCACCACCGGAACCGCAACCGTGGCCGTGGTCGCCGTGGCCGTGACGGTCGCCGTGGGCTTCAGCTCGCCCAGTGGCTTCTGTAGAGCCAGCGGAGTCGTGGTGGGCGGGGGCTCGGCGACAGCGAAGGAGGTCGCCAAGATCGCGCCAGCCGCGCCGAGCAGGAGCGCAGCCAGCGGCAGCCCCCAGCGCAAGGCTCGACTCCGTGACCCAGCGCGCTCGGGTCGGAGAGTGGGGAGCGTGCTCTGGCGAGCTGCCCGCGCCGTCGGGAGGGTCGGTGTCCGCGAGCTGGACAACTTCGGCGCAGACGCGGAGTCACGTGCGGGACGAACCGACCGCACGTCGGTGCGAAGGCCCGACGAGAAGGCGGCATCGAGCCACAGGGCGCGGATCGAGTTGCCCGAAAGATCCTCTTTGATGCCGTGCTCGTAGAGCCAAAGCGCCAGCGCCTCGCCGAGCTCCGTCACGGTCGGGAAGCGTTCTTCGCGGGCCTTCTTGAGACCGCGACCGATGATCTCCCAAAGCGACTTATCGCCCGCCCCGCGCTCGAAGGTCGGCACCGTCTCTTCGTTGATGATGGCGTGCATCAACGCGTTGTAGTTGGGCTTTTCGAAGGGCACGGCGCCCGTGATGAGCTCGTAGAGCACCACGCACAAGGACCAGATATCGGTTCGCTCGTCCAGATCGTCGAGGCCGAGCGCCTGCTCGGGCGACATGTAGTCCGGGCTTCCCAGGACAGCGCCCATCTGGGTGAGCCGGCCGTCGATCTGCTTGTCGACCTTGGCGATGCCAAAATCGAGCAGCTTCGGCTGAAGCCGGCGCAGGGCATCGGCGGCCAGGAACACGTTGTCCGGCTTGATGTCGCGGTGCACGATGCCTTTGTCGTGCGCCATCCTGAGGCCGTCGGCGATGGGCAAGAGCATCTGCACCGCGCGGATAGCCGGAACGCGCCCTTCACGCTTGAGCAGCGCGGCCAGTGTCTCCCCCTGAACCAGCTCCATCACGAGGTAGGGATCGCCGTGACGCGTCCAGCCGAAGTCGAACACACGCACCAGCGCCGGATGCCCCAGTCGGGCAGCGGCGTGCGCTTCGCGGGCCATACGCGACGAGAGCGCCGCGCTGGCCGAGCTGGCGTGAATGAGCTTGACCGCTACGTCCACGCCCAGCACCAGCGAGTGCGCCACCCAGACGACGCCCATCCCACCCCGACCAATTTCGCGAACCAGGCGGTAGCGGTCGCCGACTACTTCACCGGCCAAATAGGGGCTGGGCTCGCGGGGCTCGGCGGACGGGCTTTCGCCAGAGACCGTGGCACCGGAGCTATCGCCCACCGTCTCAACGAGTCTGGGGAACCGACCGGGGGAGGGAGTCGCCATCGAGATAACAGACAATCGTGCCACACACGCAGCCGCCATACAACGCAGTCCCAGAGCAGTACGCGCGGATCCCTCTTCGGGTAAGTGCGCGCTTGTGCGCGCAAGCGCGCACAAGCGCGTATCCACTACACCTACATCGTTACTTGCATGGCTACTTGAAGGCGACGACCGCCGCGATGATCGTCGCGACTCCGAGCCCTAGCAGCGCTGCGCCCACTTTCGGGAGCTTGGCCATGAGCGGACCGCCGCCGGCATCACGAACCTTCTTCAAGATGCTCTGCATGTATCCGAACAAGCCCGCCGTGATCACGACCAGCGTCAGCTTGACGTGGAATGCTGGACCTCCCCAGCGGAAGATCTCGGCGGGGCCGCGCAGGAGCAACATGCCAACGCCCGTCAGGATGAGCAGTGCCAAGCCGATGCTGCCGTTCTTGCTGAGCGCCGCGACGCGCAGCATGAACTGGCTGCGCTCGGCCGGCTCTAGGCCCTTGGCGACGACGCCAAGCCTCAGCATCGCGAAGCTCGTCCCCACGCCCAAGACCAAGCCAATGAAATGCAGAATGAGTAAGGTCAGGTACACCATGGCGCTCCAGCCTGCTCCTTAGCCCGGAACTGCCCCAAGCTGCAGCCGGAACCGAGTTTGGCGATGGGCCTCGCGCAATCAAGCCCGCAAAGCTAGGCTCCCGCGCGCTCCCATGCCCGTCCTGAACGCGCCTTCAGACACCGAGTGGCTTGAACCCGATGGCCTGGGCGGCTTCGCGAGCGGGACCGGCTCAGGTCTGCGCACGCGCCGCTATCATGGGCTCCTGCTGGCGGCCGCCCGACCGCCACAGGACCGCCGAATGCTGGTTCAAGGCTTCGTGGCATGGATCGAAACGGCCGAAGGGCGCGCCGAGGTTTGGCCCCAAGCCTACGCCAACGGCTACCTGCGCGAGGCCGATGCGGACGCGACAAGCTTCAGCCTGGATCCGTGGCCACGCTGGCAAATCCGCACCGCGCTAGGGGTCACGCTGGTGATCGAGCTGTTCGTCCCCCACGGGCATCCGGCGGTGGTGTTGAGCTTTCGCTTGGCGGAGCCTGGCTTGCCCAAGGAAGTGCGTTTGAGCGTGCGCCCGCTGTTTTCTGGCCGTGACTTTCACGCCCTTCATGCAGAGAACTCGGGCTTCCGTTGCGAGCCCGAACCGCGGGGCCACACGCTTCGCTTCAGCCCCTACCCGGGCGTGCCCAGCGTTGAAAGCTCTAGCAACGCCAGCTTTCGCCCGGCGCCCGACTGGTACCGCCACTTCTACTACTCGGAGGAAGCCGCCCGCGGCCTCGACGCCGTGGAGGCTCTCGCCTCCCCCGGCGTGCTCGAGCTCGAGCTCGGCCAGGGCAAGCCCGAGCTCGTCTGGCTGCTGCAGGCGGATACGGAGGGCGCGCTGGCGCTCTCGCGCTCAGAGCCGCTCAGCTTGGTGCAGGCATTGCGAGAGAGCGAGCGCTCACGACGAGCCGCGCTGGGTGACCCGCTGGATGCGGCGGCCACGGCCTACTTGGTGCGACGCGGCGAGGGCAAGACGGTCATCGCTGGCTACCCCTGGTTCGGCGACTGGGGCCGCGACACCTTCATCGCGCTCCGAGGCCTGTGCCTGGCACGCGGCGACTTCGCCACCGCCGGGTCCATCCTGTGCGAGTGGGCGGGCAGCGTTTCGCGCGGCATGTTGCCCAACCGTTTCTCGGACCGGGCGGACGAACCGCCGGAGTACAACTCCGTCGACGCTTCCCTGTGGTTCGTGCTGACGGCCAGCGAGCTGCTGCTGGCTCCCGCCGGCGCCACTCGGCTCAGCCCTGCGGATCGGCACCGCCTGGAGCGCGCGATCCTTCAAATCACCGACGGCTACGCGACCGGCACGCGTTTCGGCATCGCCCGAGATGCAGACGGCCTCCTCTCGGCCGGCAGCGCCGGCGTGCAGCTCACCTGGATGGACGCCAAAGTCGGCGACTGGGTGGTCACCCCGCGCATCGGCAAGCCGGTGGAGATCCAGGCGTTATGGATCCACGCGCTCGAGTGCGCCACCCGGCTCGAACCCAGGTTCCAGCTGCTGGCGCAGGAAGCACGCGCGTCTTTCGTCACGAAGTTCTGGAACGCTCAGCGCGGGATGCTCTTCGACGTGGTCGA
>JANNWK010000936.1:0-10436 GCA_031408355.1 Myxococcales bacterium | reverse complement strand
CCGAGCGCCTGCTTGGTACTGGTCAGGTAGAAACCGGGGATGTCGCGCGTGTTGACCGGCTCGATCAGCAACTTGAGGCCGGCCTGGCCAAGCTCCGCTGCGGCGTACTTCAAGTTATCGACGAACGTTTCCTGCAGCCTCTCGGCCTCGACCCCGACCGGTGAAATGCCGGCCAAGCAGTTCAGCTGGGTGCAGCCGAGCGCCTTGGCGTACTCCATCGCTAAACCCACGCCGTCCCGGAACTCACCACGACGCGCGGGCTGGCAGGCCACGCCTCGATCGCCCTTCGCCCAATCACCGGCGGGCAGGTTGTGCAGGGCCTGCGTCAAGCGATGCTTCTCGAGTTGCTCGACCAGGTCGGCCTTCGCGTAGGCGTAGGGAAAGAGGTGTTCAACCGCCGAGAAGCCCGCGCTCGCAGCAGCCGCAAAGCGCTCGAAAAAATCGAGCTCATTCCAAAGCATCGTTAAATTGGCAGCTAACTTCGGCATCGCTGATCCCTATTACCTACTCTTGAAGCGTTGCGCCAAGGCCAGGCTGGCTTGACGGAGCAAGCCGGTATCTCCCCCGACGGCTACGAAGGTCATGCCAAGGTCGAGATAGCGACGGGCGTCGGCCTCGACCGGGGCCAAGATCCCGCAGGCCTTGCCCTGCTGCTTGGTGCTCTGCATGACCTGGGCGATGGCTGCCTGGACCTCCGGATGTGAAGGCTGCCCCAAGAGGCCCAGCGCCGCCGAGAGGTCCGAAGGTCCGATGAACAGCGCGTCCACGCCCTCCACACTGGCTATCTCGGCGCTATGGGCTATGCCGGCACGGCTCTCGATTTGGACGGTCACGCAGATTTCGGCGTTCACGCGCTCAAAGTAGTGAGGCTCGTAGCCAAAGCGATTGCTGCGATGCGCCGTGCCGACACCGCGCGTGCCCGAGGGTGGGTAGCGCGTGGCCGCTACCGCGACCCGTGCTTGCTCGGCACTTTCGATGAAGGGAATCAGAAAATTGAAAAAGCCTATGTCTAGCAGCCGCTTAATCACCACCGGGTCTTGCCACTCCGGGCGCACGAAGGGCGCGCTGCTGCTGTCCTTCAAGGCCTGCAGCTGGCTGATGAAGCTCGCGTAGTCATTGGGCGCGTGCTCTCCGTCGAGCAGGAGCCAGTCGAAGCCCGCGTAGCCGAGCAGCTCCGTGGTGAGATTGCTGGCCAGCGACGCCCAGCAACCGATGAGCGGCTTGCCAGCCCGAAGATCGCGCCGGAACGTGTTGGGCATGGCTGAAAAGGGCGTGTTCACCACAAGGCCTCAGGTCTGCGCTTCGACTATCTGCGCTTCGGAGGGTAGCGCCGGAGGGCTGGTCACCTTCACATTGACCAACATCACCGCGGCGCCGCCCGCGAACACGAAAGCCGAGAGGATGCGCAGCCCGGACTCGTAGCTGCCCGTCGTGTCCTTCAGCCAGCCCATGATGAACGGCCCCGCGAAGCCGCCGAGGTTGCCCACAGCGTTGATCAGCGCGATCGAGCCGGCCGCCGCGCTCCCGCTCAGGAAGGCCGTGGTCAAGCCCCAGAAGGGCGCCACCGCGCTCCAGCGTCCGGACACGGCCAACGCCAACGCCACAAGACCCAGCGCGGGCGGGATGGGCAAGCTGGCCAGCAGCAGCCCGCTCGCTGCCCACCAGACGGCCAGCGCGTAGTGCCACTTTCGTTCACCCCGCCTGTCCGATGAGCGGCCATGCGCCACCATCACGAACAGCGCAAAGGCGGCTGGCAGCGCAGCGAGCACGCCGACCATCGCGGGTGTGGCTGAGGGAAATGATTGATGGATGAGCGTCGGCATGAAGAAGTCCAAGCCGTAGCCCGCGATCACGTGAGTGAAGTAGATGAAACACAGCAAGAGCACGCGGGGATCAAGCAAACCTTGGATGAAGCTCATGTGCTTGTCCGCACCCGCAGCGAGCCTTTCCTGGTCGAGCCGCCGCTCTAGCCAAGCGCGCTCCTCCGGCAGAAGCCAGGCGGCGTCCTCGGGGCCGTTGGGCAGACGGAAGAAGACCATCACGCCCAGAATGATCGAGGGCAGAGCCTCCACCAGAAACAACCACTTGTAACCGCGCAGCCCCAGCACTCCATCCAACTCGAGCAGCAGGCCCGAGACCGGCCCGCCAATGATGTTCGACGCCACGGCGGCCGTCATGAAAATGGCCACGGTCCGTGAGCGATGCGAAGCCGGAAACCACTTGGTCAGATAGTAAATGACGCCCGGGAAGAAACCCGCCTCGGCCGCGCCCAAGAGAAAGCGCAACACATAGAATGAGGTCGGTCCCTGGACCAGCACGAAGCTTGCGCTGATGAGCCCCCACACCACCATGATGCGGGCGATCCAGATGCGGGCGCCGACGCGGGCCAGGATCAGATTCGAGGGCACCTCGAACAGGAAGTAGCCGATGAAGAAGATCCCAGCGCCCAAGCCATAAACAGCCCCACTCATCCCCAGATCGGCGGACATCTGCTGCTTGGCGAAGCCCACGTTCACGCGATCCAGGAACGCCGCCATGAAGCAGGCGCACAAGAATGGCATCAGCTTCCAGGTGATCTTGCGCATCAGCTTCGCCTCGTACTCGGGCGACGGCTCGGTTTTGCTCATGCTGGGTAGGCTCGGCGATCCCGAAGGGGGAGCGGCTTCCAGGACGTGGTGTCCAGAGCGACGGATTCTGATCGCCGCTAGCGCAACCGCCTCTGCATTTATCAGCACATTTCCAGTTGATCCTGGAACCAAGGGCACTCGAGGCGCTCGCAGCGTTTCTTTGAACGAGACTCGAACTTGCCGGACACCAAGCTAGGCGTGCCGTGTGCTCGCGGCCAGCGTCCCAGTCAGATGACCACTACTCGGAAACAGCCCAGCGAGCTCCGCAGCCACCGCTGGTACGCTCCACTCGACCTTCGGGCCTTCGGGCACCGCTCGCGCACGGCGCAGATGGGCTACGGGCGCGAAGACTACGCCGGTAAGCCGGTCATCGCGATCATCAACACGTGGAGCGAGATCAGCCCATGCCACGCGCATTTTCGTGAGCGGGCTTCAGAGGTGAAGCGCGGCATCTGGCAAGCCGGGGGCTTTCCGATCGAAATGCCGGCCATCTCGTTGTCGGAGAACTTCCAGAAGCCGACGACCATGATGTACCGCAACCTGCTGGCGATGGAGACGGAGGAGCTGCTCCGTTCGTACCCGGCCGACGCTGCAGTGCTCCTCGGCGGCTGCGACAAGACCACGCCCGCGCTGATGATGGGCGCCATTAGCATGAACCTGCCCACCATTTTCCTACCAGCTGGGCCGATGCTCCGGGGAAACTGGCGTGGCAACGTGCTGGGGAGCGGCACGGACGTCTGGAAGTACTGGGCGGAGCTGCGCGCCGGAAACATCACGCAGGAGGACTTCGGCGAGATCGAGCAGGGCGTGGCTCGCTCTCACGGCACGTGCATGACCATGGGCACCGCTTCCACCATGACCAGCGCGGTGGATGCGCTTGGTTTCTGCCTGCCGGGCGCCTCGTCGATCCCGGCGGCCGACTCGCGCCACGCTCACATGGCCACGCTCTGCGGTCGCCGCATCGTCGATATGGTCTGGGAGGATCTGAAGCCGTCCGATCTGCTCTCGGCGGCGTCCGTCGACAACGCCATCACCACCGTCATGGCCCTGGGCGGCTCCACCAACGCCGTCGTGCACCTGATAGCCATGGCACGCCGCGCCGGTATCCCGCTCTGCATCGAGCGCTTCGACGAGCTTTCCCGGCAGGTGCCGGTCCTGGCCAACCTTCGCCCCACGGGCGAGTTCTTGATGGAGGACTTCTACTACGCGGGCGGCCTCCTGTCGTTGATGCGCGAGCTGCGCCCGCTGCTCGACCTTAGCTGCCGGACGCTGCTGGGCACTACGCTGGGGCAGGAGCTAGAAACCGCGAGGGTCTTTAACAGCGACGTGATTCGCCCGCTCGAAAAGCCCGTCGCCGCCAGCGGCGGGCTCGTCGTCTTGCGCGGCAATCTGGCTCCGAAGGGCGCCGTGCTCAAGGCCTCCGCTGCCGAGCCTCGGCTCTTGGAGCACCGCGGGCGCGCCATCGTCTTCAATAGCTACGACGAGATGAAGCAGCGCATCGACGACCCGCAGCTCGACGTGAACGCTGCCTCGGTGCTCGTGCTCCGGAACGCCGGCCCCAAGGGCGGACCAGGCATGCCCGAATGGGGCCAGCTCCCCATCCCGCAGAAGTTACTTGAAGGTGGCGTCCGCGACATGCTCCGTATCTCCGACTCGCGCATGAGCGGTACCAGCTACGGCGCCTGCGTGCTTCACGTCTCGCCGGAAGCTTTCGTGGGTGGGCCGCTCTCGCTCGTTCAAGAGGGCGACGAAATCGAGCTTTCCGTCAAGCAGCGACGACTCTCGGTTTTGGTAGGCGACGCGGAGCTGGCCCGGCGCAGCGAGACGAAGCTGAGCGCGCCGCCCCGCTACGTGCGCGGCTACGGTCGGCTCTTCATGGACCACATCAAACAGGCCGACGAAGGCTGCGACTTCGACTTCCTCGAGGGCACGGAGCCGACGCCGGAGCCGCCGATTCACTGAGCGGCCAGCTGCCGCCGCCAGGCCCCGCAACGCTCAAAACAACAGCGCTCCCAAACCACCACGACGGTCGAACCGCGACGAACGGTCCGCCAACGTCACCTGAGTCGCGACCAAAGTTTGGGCGTGGTTGGGGCCAAACGGGAACACGCTGCGTGCGGCGAGGCAGCGCAGCTCAAGCTCGCCACGCGCCCCTGTCGCGCCGCCCACCAGCAGGCTGCGATACGTGCCGCTGAGCAGGCCCGAGAACGCAAACGACGTGGCGCTGGAGCGACCGAGCGCGGGCGTCCAGGGCGAAAACACCGTGCCGGTTGGCGTCACCACGATCACGTAGGGGCACTCGCTCCGCGGCTCGCAGCTCAAGCTCGCCTCGAACTGCCCGAGACCTCCGCTCGATTTCTCGAACACCGGCGGCCTCCCGGATTCAAGCAGGGGCAGCAGCTTTTGCAGGAGGGAACCGGGCTTCTGTACGGACTTGGCCTCCTGAAGGGCGGCGTCGCGCTCGTCCAGCACGCGCGCTCGGCAACGCAGGCTCTCAAAGAGCGCCTCGTCGGACTGGGGCGCAAGCTCAACCACGGCCCGCCAGTGCGCGCAGGCCCGCGCTTCATCCCCTAGAGCCTCGAAAGCGCGAGCTGCGCGGGCCTGTACCTTGAGCAGCAACGGCGCGCTCTCTGCTAGCGCGTCCACGGTGGCGGTGGCCAGCAGGCGGTCGCCGCTCGCCACAGCCGCGTAGGCCAACAGCTCGCCCGACAGCGCCAGATCGGGATCGAGGGCCACGAAGCGCCGAGCGGCCTGCAGGGCGTCCGAAAAGCGCCCGCGCACGAGCAAGCCGCGAATCAGCGCTTCATGTCGCTTTCGGCTCTGGGGGCTCGCCTCAAGCTCGGATCTGAGCTTGGCGATGGCGTCTTGCCCTTGGCTGAGCCAGGCGTCGTCTCCCGCGCGATGCGTCGCGATGTCCGCTGGCGGAGCCGCGCGCAGCAAAGGGCCCGGTCGGGGCTCAGGGCCGCCGGACGTGGCATCCGGCCGGAGCACCAAGCTGAACAAGACCGTGACTTGCCCCCCCGGAGCCGGCTCGAACCTCGCTGCGCTCGCGCTCGCTTTCAGGCAATTTAGGCTGACCGGCGGGAGTTCACCCGACGGCCTAAGCGCGGCAGTAGCCACCTGTCCCTCTGGGGTCAGCCGCAAGCTGAAGCCTACTCTGCCGCCGGCGTTCGGGTTCTCCCGCAACCCGCGCTCGTAGCAGCTCCGAAAACGGCCGCGCAGGCCCGCAAGCACGCGACTGGCATTCGCAACGCTGCCGCCGGAGCTAGTGACCGCGCCCAATTGCACCTGGCCCCGCGGGAACTCCGAGGCGCTTGGCTTAGACGGGGCCCCGGTGCCACCAAGATCCGCAAGCCCGGAACCTGAGCCGGCAGCCGGACTGCTCTTGGCAGGACTGGGCGGAGCTGAAGCAGGCTTAGGGCTCGGGCTCGTTTCAAGCGACTCCTCCGCCGGGGCTCCGGGCGAGGCGGCGTCGAGCGAAGCGGAAGGCGCCTCAGAAGACTTGGCGTCGCTCTCCGAACGGCCAGCCCCTCGCGCGCCGCCCGTGGTCCCTCCCTGCAGCTCCTGCAGCTCCGATTCCAAGCCCGGCTCAGGTTGGGCGCCCGGCGCCGCAGTCCGGGGGATCCCGAACTCCGCGAACATTTGCTCGTTCTCGAGCACCAGCCAGGAAGTGCGCCGCGACATCACGCGGAAACGCTTGGACAGCTCGAGCACCTCGCTGACCTGGGAGGGCTCGTTCGAAGCGTCGAGCTCCCGGATCCGAGCCTCCGCCCAGAGCCGCGGGGCCAAGCGATTCCCAGCGACCGACCCGCTCGCGAGCGTCACCGAACGCGCCAAAGCGTAGGCTTTTCCGGCAAGCTGACCGCGCAAGCTGATCGAAAATGGCCCGGGGTTTTGGAGTTTGCCGACGACCCAGAACTCCTGCCCGAGTCGAAGGTTGGGGAGCACGCTGGGCTGCACCTGGCTCATCGTGAGCGGCAGCTCAAGCCGCGGCGCGAGCAGCAACGGGCGCCGCAAGTCGAAACCGACCCGCTCGATCTGCTCGCTGACTGGCCCCTGACTCGCCACGCGGTCGTAGCTGCCCGAGAGCTCGCGAGCCAGTCCCAAAAGGACGACTTCGTCGATGCTCGGTCCGACCCCGAGCAAGCGAAGGTCGAGCGTGCGCGCGGCAAAACTGGGCCGGACTCTGCGCACCACGCTCGGCAGCGACAACTCGCCCGCGGTGGGCGCGCCGTCGCCCAAGTACACGACCTGAGCGGCGCTGCCAGGCGCCACGCGGCGCGCCGCCGCGATGAGCGCACCGGCAAGATCCGATGAACCGCTCGGCTTCCTACCCTTGAGCCAAGCAGTCGCCGCGCCAATGGCTGCGTCGGTCGCGGGTGCCAAGCCGCTCGGCGGCGAGCTCTCACAAGCGCTGTCACAGACCAGCAGCGCGAAGCGCTCGTCGGGCTCGAGGTTTCGGACCAAGCCCAGCGCCAGCGTCACCTGTGACTGCAGCGACTCAGGTGACTGACTGTAGCTGGCATCCAGCACCAGCACGCGATCCCGGCGTTGAAACTCGGGCACGGGCAAGTCAGCGGGCAGCTCCGCCCGCAGTCGCACGGCTACAAAACCCTGGTCGGTCAAGGCGCCGAGCGCAGATGCCGACTTTCGCTCAAAGCTCAGCGTAAAATCGCGATCCGGCGCGCTCCCGAAGGCCTGGTAGACGACGCGGGTGCGCGCGGCTTCGGCGTGAACCTTGGCAGCGTAGCCTGCTACCGCGACGCCGCTTGCCGGGCCGCCGGCGTCGCTCACCGCTACGTCGATCGAGAAGTCGTCGATGCGGGTGCTGCGTTGGGCGCCCAGCGAGAGCGGGTAGCTATATGTTTGGCGCGGCCCGTCCGCAGTCAGCACCTGCTGATAGCGAATGAGCACCTTGCGACTACCGCGCGCCGGGATCGGAAAGACCTTGAGCGAGAAGGTACTGCCGCTCACCCATTCGAGCAGCGCCGGGTCGCGCGGTCGCACCGTGTCCTCGACGATGCCCTTGAAAATGGCGGCGGCACGCTTACGTTCCACTACTTCACCCTCAACCGGCGTGTCCCCCACCCAAAGCGTGAGCCCGGAGATGCTGGCGTCCGCGGGGAGCGGGAAGACATAGCGCCCCTCAAGCACGCGGCTCGTCTCGTTCAGAAACGTCTCCTCGACCTCGGTTTGAGCCAAACCGTCGGCCACCACGGCTCGCACGTGATGCCGAGTCAAGCGCACCCCGGAGACCACCGTCGGGCTGCCCGGCACACGCGCCGTCATCGTGCCGAGCCCGCGTGGCTCGCCGACGGGAGGCGCCGCCGAGACGGGCGCGACGCCCACCGATTGCCTGAGTTGAGCCAGTGAGCCCGCGAAAGCCGCCCGCAGATCGGGCAGCGACTTGCGCTGCAGACTCACGCCTTGACCGGCGAAGAGCGAGCTCCCCTGGCCCTCGACCCCGCCGGAACCGTGCACCGACAGCCGCCCGCGCGACACCGAAAGCTCGGCCCGATCCGGCCCTGTCACGCGTGCTATCGCAGTCACCTGGGCAGGCAAGTCGAGCGTGCGATCCACCAGCCGCAGCCGCAAAGGCTCGACGGGAGCCGCTACCAGGCCCCGCTCCAGCGTCATACCGCCAGCGCGAAGCTCCAAGGCGTGTCCCTCTGCATCCTCCAGCAGCAACTCGGCGCCGTCGGCAAGCTCAACGTGCGTTCCTGAATCGAGTGTGAGGTCGCCCACCGCACCGCGCAGCCGCAGCAGCTTGCTTCCCGTGAGCTGTCGACCCACCTGCACCGCCTCGCACGCGGAACCGCTCGCGTCGCAGGCGAGCAGCTCCCCCGGCACGCCCTGCACGGCCCACACCCCGGAAACGAGCACGCGCCAGGGAGCACCAGGCGGCTTGGGCGCTGGCGCCTTAGAGCAAGAAAAGGCCGCGATCAGGAGAAAGAGCAGGAAAGGTCGCCGCAGGCGTTCGGCCGTCATCGCCGAGGCACGCTAGCACGCGGGCCCGGGTGGGAGCCGAGGTCAGCGCTCACCCTTCCGCCAGCAGCTCAGTTTCGTGGCGCCGCTTCCATGAGCGCCAGTACCCGTTGCAGCAGCGCTTGGGTTTGCGCGGCATAGAGGTCGAAGTCGAGCCCCTGCGCCTTCAGGGCGTCTCCGCTCTGGGCGTCGCCGGCCATCCGCTCAAGATCCGCCACGAAGCCCGTCATGTTCTGGGTCGACGGGATGATCCCCAAGTCGTGGTCCGCGTTCTGGTCACCCGAGATCGGCGCGCCAGCCTGCAGCAACTCCTCGCTGAGCAGCAGGATCATTCGAATCAGGTTGCCCTTGAGCTGGTTGACGCCGGCAGCCGCCGCCCCGAAGTCCGAGGGCGACACGGCGCTCGACAGGCCTGCATGGTTCTGGTTGTTGTTGTGGAGCAGCGGATTCGTCTCTCCGACGGAAGCGTACGGCCCAAGCGCCTTGGGGAAGGCGTCGGTCCCCTGCATGTCCGTGAAGTACTTCAGCTGGTTGGAGAGCCTGTGCACGTAGACGAACGGCAGGTTCACGTCGCGTTGCAGGAAGTTGCGGAAGGCCCAATAGTGGGTCTTGTTCCCGGCGTCGGGCAAGGTGCTGAGCAGCGTCTGATCCATGACCTGCCCGAGCATCATCCAGTTGTGGGTCACGCGATCGGGGGCGTTACTGATGATGCCTGCGGCGACGTCAGACGCCGGGAACTCGTCGCGAAACCCCTGGGGGAACTTCTGGATCCACGTGGGGTGATCAATGTTGTCGTAGCAGGGGGGCTCGACGTTCTCCGAGCCCAGCCGGAACATGGGATTCAGGGCGGTGCTCTCGCCCGGAAAGGGCGAGCGCTTTCGGGCTAGGAAGCTGCCCGGGCGCCGCAGCTCCTCGCGAAACAGGTGCGCAGCCACCAGCACGGATCCGCGCTTGGGGGTATTGATGTTGCGGAGTAGCCAGGTGGTGCTGTCGTCGTAAATCGGACAATTCGAGTTGGGGCTCTTGGGCACGCTGTTGGCCTGGGCGTAGCCGCCGTCTCCCGTCTCCGTGTCCTGGCGCTTGACCAGCTCGCTCAACCCAGTGTCCGTCGGGGCAGCTAGGTAGGCGTCGTCCTTGGCGTAGTACGCCGCCGCATCCTTGGGAATGTGCGGCACGATCGGCATGTAGTCGTTGATGTCACTGTGCTCCGGACCGTTGAACTTGTCCTCGGCCCAACGCGGCAGCGGAACGCCGATCGGCAGGGTGCGGAGATCGAGGGCCTGCAGCTCGGTCATCGCAGCGTGCGCATCGACCAGGCTAACGATCTTGCTCGCGACGATCTTGAGCTTGCGCGCCGCAAGCTCGGCCAACATCGAGATGTCCTGCTCAATGGCGTTGCTCCCCGGCAAGACCTGCCCGCCCGGTTGAAACGGCCGCCAGTCGGGGGAACAGGTTCTTTCGATGTTGAAGCGGCGGCGCTGTGCGTGGACGAAGTCCCTCACTAACAGCGCGTCGGCCGGCGAGACGTGCTGCTGACCGCGGCGCAGGATCTGATCGTCCGGAAAACCAATCAGCGCCAGCTCGATCCCGTCCGGGCTGTGGCAGTTCGCGCACGCGAGTCCGTCCACCGAGCCCTGCTTACGGAAGACTTCGAGGCCAAGCTGGTACTTGCTTTCCACCTCGTCCGCCGTCCACTGGGAGGGATCCTGCGCCAGCAGGGCCTCCGGATTGACGGCGCTGGCCAGGGTCTTGAGGGCCGCGAAGTCCTCGCGCAGCTGAGCGTCCGTCACGAACTCACCCGCGAAGCTCGGCATGGCGCCCGAG
>JANNWK010000935.1:0-7012 GCA_031408355.1 Myxococcales bacterium | reverse complement strand
GGCGATGTCAGCCTCAAGCAATTCTACCTGCGCCGCGTTTTCCGCATATTTCCGCCCTTTTACTTGGTCCTATTTGCGGCCTACCTGCTCACCGTGCTCGGCGCGTGGGGTGGCTCGCTGGGCTTGACCGCCGTGCTCTCGCAGCTGGGCCACTTTACCAACTACTATGTGATCCAGCGCGGCTGGTGGGAGGGCCTCGCCCCGGGCACCTGGGTGTACTGGTCGCTGGCCGTGGAAGAACACTTCTACTTGGTCTTTCCAGTACTGTACTTCTGGCTTCGGCGCGGGTCGGTCTCGGTCAATCGTCAGCTGCTGCTCTTGCTCGGAATTTGCGGCCTCGTGCTGGCGTGGCGCTGCGTGCTGGTGTTCGTGCTGCACGCCCCGAAGGACAGAATGTATGTCGCGAGCGACACTCGCGTAGATTCGATCCTGGCTGGCTGCGTCCTGGCCATTTGGCGCAACCCGGTGCTCGACCAAGACGGTCCGAGCGATCGGAAGCTGGGGCTCGTTTGGCTACCGGTGGGGGCCGCGGCCGTGCTGCTGAGCCTGGTCATCCGCCAGCCGGACTTCGAGCAGAGCTTCCGCTACACGCTACAAAGCTTTGGCCTATTGCCCTTTTTTATCGCGGCCGTGCGTTGGCACGACCGCGGGCCGCTACGTCTACTCAACACGTCGGTCGCCAAGTACCTAGGGCTGTTCTCGTACTCGATGTACTTGACTCACACGAGCGTCATCTGGGCCCTCGAGTATCGGACGAAGTGGCCAGAATCAGTGCGCGCGCTCGTAGCGTTCGCTATCGTGCTCAGCTTGAGCGCCTTGATGTATCGGTTCGTCGAAAAGCCGTTCGGCAAGCTTCGGCGGCGCTTGAGTCGAGCGGAAGCCTAGGTTTCTTCAATTCGGGGCGACATCCTCGCCCTTGGCTTCGCGTGCGGTCCGCACCCAATGGGCGTCGGAAACAACCTTGGCGGAGCGGCCGAGCGTCACCTTCCAAGCCACATAGGCCGGCGCAAGCGCCAGATCCAGCAAGCCACGCAAACCGGTGCGCGACACCGCCCAACCACGTAGCACGTAGAGCACCAGCGCGCCGACGGCGAAGCTCCACGCCGCAACGGGCAGCCATAGCCTGCCGCCCCAGAGCAGCGCCGCCAGTGTCGCGAGGGCCCAGCCCGCCGCCGCTGCGCCAGCAAGCCGGGAGAGCGGCGGTAGCAGTAGATCGAACCCCAAGTCGAACAACACACGCTGACGGGTTTTAACGCCCTGCCCGACCAGCCGCCAGCCGTGCGCCTCTTTGAGCGCTCGGCGCCCGCCCTCCCAACGTTGTCGCTGTGAACGCGCGGCCGTCGCCGTAGTTACCATCTCGCCGAAAACGTGAGCCTCGTCGGCATAATTGACACGGCAACCAGCCTCTCCCAGCCGAATTCCGTACTCGACGTCTTCAACGATCGAGAACGCGTCGTGCGGCACCGTGCGCAAGATATCCGTACTGAAACACATGCCGTTGCCACGCAGGCCGGCCGACAAGCGCAGCGCCTCACGCCCCCTACCGCGCACGATGTGGAAGGCTCCGAAGGCAATCGCAATCAGACGCGTCCGCCACGACTGATGGGGATTGCGGACGGCATAGTCCGCCTGAATCGCCCGCGCTCCCAACGCCAGCCGCGCCGAGAACGCCGTGAGTAGGTTCGGCGACACCAGCGTATCGGCGTCGATCACGACCACCGCGTCCACGTCTTCCGGCAGCCGTTCGAAGGCATGGAGCAACGCGTAGCCCTTGCCGCGCAGCTTGTCGTCCCGGCGTTCGAGCACTTCCGCGCCCGCTTGGCGCGCGACCTCGGCCGTCCGGTCACCGCAATTGTCGGCCACCACCAGCACCGAGAACGCCTCGGGTGGGTAGCTCAAGGCACGCAGGCTGCGCACCGTGTCGGCTATACCCTGCTCTTCATCGTGCGCCGGTACGATCACACGGAAGCGATGTTGGCGCGGGCTATCCGCTTTCGGGCGCTGAGCGCCCGAAAGTACGACAAACAGCAGCAGATACCCAGCGCCAAGCAGGACCGGCAGCGAGAGCGCCAGCAGCAGCACAAACGCAACATCCGCCATGTTCAGCTATCGGCGCTGGGCGGCCAGCGGACCTCAGCCAGCACTGGCAGGCCCAAGCGATACACCTGCCAGCGCGCCACCAGCCTACCCGTGCGCAGCTCAGCCAGCACGGCCAGCAAACAGCCAGCAAGCAGGCTGAACAGCAGGCCCGCCGCTATGAGCACGGGAACCCTAGGCTTGGAGGGAGCGCTGGGGGCCTCCGCCGGGATGACGATCTGGTAGCGGTGCCTGAATGCGGCCTGGGCCGTATCCAAGTCGACTCGGGCCGTGCCGATCTTGTCACGCAGGGTCGCGTACTTGCTGACCGCAGTGCGAAACTGCGCACCAACGGCTGGATCCAACTCCTCATTCCCTGCTTGCATCAGACGCATGACTTCGGAGGGAAGGGGTTCAATGTTCGAAGCGCCGGGCGTTGCGGACGGCGCCTGAGCCGACCCCGCGCGGCCGGCACCACGCGCGGGTGGCTCGTCCTGCAGAGCGGACTTCAGCTTCAAGCGAGCCGAGAGTTGCTGCAGCTCCCCACGTAGGCTCACCAGCTGCTCGGTGTCCTGAGCCAGCACGGCGCGGTTCTTCTCAGCCGCAACGACCATCGGATGCGCGCCAGTAAACTTCAGCCGGAGTTCGGTCAACATCACTTCAGCGTCCCCGAGCCGGCGCTGGCGTTGATCTTCAAGATCCTTGAGCGCTTTCTGCTTGGCTTCAATCTGAGCCTTGAGTTCGGTGAGGTCCTCCACGAGCTTGGCCGGCGTAGCGGGCGCGGCAACTGGCGCGGGCCGAGCCGGCTCCTTGTCTGCGGATTGGGCGAGCTTCTGCTGCGCCTCCGCCAGCTTCTCGTCCTGAAGCCCTTGTGACTGACTCGCGAACGTCTGAATTTCCGTGCGCAGCTCGCTAGCGTGACCCTCCAGGATCGCGATGTACTCAGTGATCGTGGAAATCTCAGCGACGTGTCGAGCGCGCAAGAAGCTCTGGTCGGCCGCGTCTGCCAGCTGGGCGGCCGTCTCCGCGTCATGCCAGTCGGCGCTGATGGTGAGCTTGCTCTCACCCCACCCGGGCGGGGTCACGTGGATGCTCGCCTGGACCATGGCGACCAGCGCCTCACGCTTGTCCTTCTCTGAAATTTCTCCCCTGAGCAAGGTCATCACGCGCTTCTTGAAGCGAGAAGCGGGTGGCAAGGTCTTTTCCCATTGCTGGGCCAGCTGGATCTCGTCAACGATCGCTGAGATGTTGTCGCTACTCAAGATGACTTCAGCCGCGCCAGCCAGGGATTGCGTGGTCTTCTCGCCATCCAGAACCCTGTTATCTTTGGCGGCGAGCACCGTGGTGCAGGTGTAGGTGCGTGGCGCGATGCTAACGGCGGCCACCGTGAGCAGAGCCAGGCCGAGCGAGCTCAGGCCCGCGAGCTTGCGACGGCGGCGCAGCGAGCGGACCGCGTAAGCAAGGTAGCTCTTCGCCTGGTCCAAGGGCGGCACGGCCGGAGCGGCGCCGTCCTCTGAGTCGTCTTCGTTGTCCATGATGTTGGGCGTAGCGCCGCCTCGGCGGCTCCGAACGCTAGCGTGCGCCGGTCCAACCAGCAACCGTGCGAGCCGCCAACGGCCTTTCGCGGTTTCGTGGGGGGTATTGCGTTGCTCCCGAAACGCAGGCCCCTCTAGGCTCAGTCATGGCGCGCGTCCCGAGGTACCAGCTCTGGCTCGGGCTAAGCATCGGCGTGCTCTGCGCTGGCGCGTTCGGGGTTGTTCGGTGGCGCACGGCGCACGGCGGCCAGCGGGTAGCCCGCGCGGCTAGCTCACCCGTCCCGAGCGTGCGCGCGCGCACGGCGTTCGCGGTGAGCGAGCTAATCTTCGACGGAGGCTTCAGGCCCAGCTGGAAGGCGCAACGAGGGCCGCATGAGCTTGCCGACAAACAGCCAGCGCGCGTGAACTTCAGCAGCTTCGGCGGCCTCGTCCTTCAACATCCGCAGCTCACGGAGGCTTTTGGTGCACTGGTTTTTCGGGTCAAGGCGCCGCAAAGCTTCCACCACTTCTTGCAGGTTTCGCTGCGCCTCGAGCGGCCGGACGAAACCACCTTTCCTCGCGTGATGGTGAGCGAGCGAGAGATCGCCGCCCTCGAGGACGGTTGGAGCGAGGTGCTCGTACCGTTCCGCGCTCTCAATCCTTCGGGAGTACCGTTCAGCCAGGTTGTGATCGAAGCACGCCGCCTGGTCGCTCAGGATTGGGTCCTGCTCGACAAGATCGCGCTCACTCGGCCGAACGCGAGCGGTCCACAGCTCGCAAGAACGCCACGCAAGCCGGCTTTGGTCAAACTGGACTGCGCCGGCGGAGCTAGCGCGATCAGCCCGCTCATTTACGGCATCGCCCAGGGCATCGTGGCATCTGGCGAAACTGCCCATCGAATTGGCGGCAACGCCATGACGCGCCTCAACTGGGACCTCGGCAACGTTTGGAACACCGGCAGCGACTGGTTCTTCGAGAACGTAAAGGGCGACGACGCCGGCCTGCCCTTCTGGCTCCAGCAGGCCCAGGCGCAGGGCATTCAGATGGCGCTCACGGTTCCGACCATCGGCTGGGTCGCAAAAGACAGCTCATCTTCCGGCTTTCCACGCGCCAAGTTCGGAGGGCAGCGAAAGCACGATTCCTTTCGACCCGAGGCCGGCGATGGCTTCTCGCCGAGCGGAAAGCCTCTCCAGCCGGGGCCAGCCAGCCAGACCAGCGAAGCGGCCCCTCCTGAGCGAATTGGGCGTTGGGTGGAAGCGATCCGCAGGCGTGACCAGGAGAGCGGCAAGCGCAGCGTGCACATGTACATGCTCGACAACGAGCCTGACCTTTGGAACCACACGCACCGCGACGTGCACCCGGAGCCGCTTAGCTACGACGAGCTTCTGGACCGGACCATTCGCTACGGGACCGCCGTGCGCAAGGCCGATCCGGAGGCGCTGATCGCGGGTCCAGCCTCGTGGGGTTGGACTGGCTACTTCTTTTCGGCCAAGGACACCCAGGCTGGAGCGCTCCTGCAGCCCGACCGGCGCGCACACGGCGGGGTAGCCCTATTGCCCTGGTACCTGCAGAAGCTCGCCGAGCACGAACGCCAAACCGGGAATCGCATCTTGGACGTACTCGACGTCCACTACTATCCGCAAGCTGAAGGCGTGTACGGACCGAACGGCGGAACCGACGCCGCTACAGCCGCCTTGCGCATCCGATCGACGCGGTCGCTCTGGGATCCGACATACAAGGACGAATCCTGGATCAACGACAGCGTCCAGTTGTTGCCGCGGCTCCGCGACTGGGTCGCCAAGAACTACCCGGGCCGAGACATCGCGCTCGGGGAGTGGAGCTTCGGCGCCGAGCACCACATCAGCGGCGCACTAGCGACGGCCGAGGCGCTCGGTCGCTTCGGTCAACTGGGCCTCAAGGCTGCCTACTATTGGGCCAAACCGGCCTCCGGCACACCGACGTTTTGGGCCTTTCGCGCCTATCGCAACTACGACGGGCAGGGCGCGCATTTTCTGGATCTGTCGCTCAAGACGGCGAGCCCAACCCAGCTCTCTGCCTTCGCCTCGCGCGACGAAGCGGCGTCACGCTTCGTCCTAGTCCTGCTCAATCTCGATCCCACGTTCACCACCGATCTAAGCTTCGACACCAGCTCCTGCGGTTCAATCGCGCGTGGCCGCTCGTTCTCTTACGCCAGCGGCCAGGAAGGCATCACGCTGGACGTGGCAACCCCGGGCGCCGGTCCGAGCAAGCTGGCGGCCGCGCCCTATTCGATAAAGATCGTCGAGTTTGCCAGGCAACCCTAGCGGCCCACGAAACTACGTGCTTAGCGCGCCGGGCTCGGCGCGAAATATGCTCGAGCCAACAAAACGTTCCCTGCCAAGCTTGTCGACCGTCCGACGCGCGTCGCCCGACCGCATGTCCTCGAACAGAACGCAGAGCAGCGAGCAATCCGCGGACTGAGCGAGCGTCTCCGTGAGCGGATTGGCGTCCATTGGCGCGAGCGCGAGCAAGATCCGATCGCCAGCGTCGCGACAATACCTAATCTCCTCCTGGAAGAGCATGACGTTGGACAACTCGACGAGCGTGCCGTCCGCGACGTGGATTGGGGCGCCGAGGTGAACCATCCCGGTGCGCGCCAGCGTGGCGGCGATCGTCACCGCGAAGTCGGGGGGCCCGCCCGAGCTCGCCGGGACGATCGCCAACGCAGTCCAGGGGCGCGCTTGCAGCGAGAGCCAGAGTTTCTGCCATTCAACGCCCCGCCAGCATTCGATTTGGGGGGGCTGCCGGACGGCCAGCGCTGAGGTTGTAGGTGGGTTCACGCTCATCGGCAGGCCGTTTCGGAGAACCGGCATTGTTGCAGCGACACTTCAGCGAGTCAAACGGGTCCGTCGCGCTTGCACGCGAAACCACTCAAGAGTGGCCGGACATGAAGCGCTCCTCGAACGCCCGATGGAAAAGGTAGGAAGCGCCGATCATGCTCGGGAAGCCCACCCCGAACAGTACCGCGGCGCGAGCGACCGCGGATATCGGAATCGGTAGCAGCAACTGCCAGAAGAGCACCAAGAGCGGATAGTGCACCAGGTAGATGCTGTAGGAGAAACGCCCGAGCCCAACTGCCAAGCGCGAGCCGAGAACACGCAGTACGGGCGGCAAAGGCCCCGGCAGGTCGCGCCGGAGGTGACGTGTGCACGAGACCAGCAGCGCCGTCGTTGCCAGGCCGAGGATCGGATCGATGAGCCACTCGTGGTCACGATAGAAGCCGCGGTGGCTCAGCAAGTACGCGCCCACCGCGACCCAGACGAAGAGCGACAGCGCGCCCCAAGGCAGCCGATTTAGGAGCAGCTGCACCCTGGGCTCATCATAAAAATTCAGGGTTGCGCCGATCATGCCAAGCGCGAACAACCCGAGAAACCACGGGCAAG
>JANNWK010000934.1:0-3193 GCA_031408355.1 Myxococcales bacterium | reverse complement strand
CGCCGCCGGCGAATGCCGAGAGTAGCGCGAGCGTTCCAATCTTCCCAACGAGTGACTTGACCACAGTGACCTCCAACGACCCACCGAACGATGTGTTCGCTCGCCTCACAAGCGCTCGCAAGGTTCGAGCCAAGCCAGAAGCGGCTCCGGAGATCCGACCCTAAATGTCTGATTTCAAAACACATTTTCTGGGCCTGCGCCGCTGGCGAGTTGGCTCGCTCGCGCCGAGATCCTCCGAAAATCGGAGCCAGCGTTCCTTTTTCTCGAGACTCCCGCGGTCACATCACCGAGGCCCCACCGGTCTCTCATGCGACTGAGAACGTCGGTGATGTGGTGCTTCGCTAGCGGCGAGCGGAATAGGCACGGTAGCCGTCCGGCGCGACTAAGCGTCGAGGCTCAGCGCTGAGGCTCGCCCTGTTCACGGTGCTGCCCGCCGGCTTCGTCGCCTACCTGCCGGTGCGGGTGATCCGCGACGCGTCGTTGGCCGATACTGCGCTGCTGTGCGGGGGCGCCGCCGGCTTTCTCACACTCGCCATCAGCATTTTTCGGCGTGGTCTAAGGCGCTACTCGTCCGGCAGTCGCTTCGGTGTTTTTTGCTGACTTCAAGCAGGTCCTGTTCCCGGTCAGCCAAGAATTCGCGAGCAAATAGCTCTTTCGCGTCACGATGCTCACGCCACCCGGACGCCGCTCACGTTCTTCAAGGGGTGACTGGACGCCCCGCTACTCAAAACGCTTGGGGCGCAAGGCCTTCTCGATGAGCTCGAAGTGCGTGGCAGGTGTGCAGAGACCGACGGCGTGGTGACCGGGTTGCTTGGAACTCTCCACGATCTCAAGCGTGGCTACTTGGTTCTGTTCCAGAAATCCCTGCAGATGGCGCCGGAAATGCGCGGCGGTGGGCGCTGAGCGTGGGCCGAAGAAGTCCCAGTAGTAGGTGCGTGGTTGCGGCTCCGTCACGGCAGGTTTCCGAAGTAGAGCACCGTGACGAGCACGAGCCACACGGCGCCCAAGTAGTGCCAGTACTGCGCGCACAGGCTGAGGCCTTCGTGCGCCGAGCTCGTGTAGTCGTGGCGCCGGGCGTGATGCAGCACAAACCCCAGTGGAACAAACCCGCCGATGATGTGCGCCGCGTGCACGCCGGTCAGAATGCAGAACGTCGCGACGTAGAGCGACGGCGCGTCGCTGCGCGGCCGCATGACGAGCCAGTTGGCGGCCTGGGTTAGCAGAAATGCCCCCGCCAGCACGCCTGCCGCCAGCAGCCAGCGCGTCACGCTTCGCAGCAGGTTCTGGCGAATGGCGCGCTGAGCCTGCCAAATGGCGAGCGACGTGAGCGCTAGCAAGCCCGTGCTCCCCAAGAGCCCCCGCGGCAGGTCGGGCAGGCCGGGCGCGCGGAACTGCTCGGAGTAAAGCCGCGTGTACCAGAACGCGACGATCGTCGCGGCGAAGAGCACGCTGATTGAGGCGAGCAGCACGAGCACGCCCAGTTGGCGCGTGGAGAGCCCGGGCAGGCTGGAGGCGCTTGGGCTCTCGGCGCGGTCGGGTCGCTCGCTTTTCATCTGGCTTGTTCCCAGCGGGGGAACGCTTCATATCATCGAGCCCTGATCCGCACGGGCGAAAGCTCACTTTAGGGCGTTTCGTGGCGTTCGGCGGGTCAGTCGACGACCGCGACGAGTCCGGATTAGGCGGCGCTTCGCAGCAGTGCCAGGATGGCCTTCCGCACCAGGGCGTGGACCGCGACGCCTTCTGCGCGAGCCCGCTTCTCTAGCTCCTTCCAGATCGACGGCGGCAGCCGAACGGACTTGAGGACGGTGGGACCCGTTTCGGCACCACCGCGGGGGCGCCCACGGCCCACTTGCAGCGTGAGTCCGCCTATCTTGATGCGCTCGGCGTAGTTACTCCGCCGGACTTTCACGCGGCCGAAGTCCGCTTCGGGGAGGGCCTTCAGCGACGCCGCCGAGGGCGCATCATGAACGAGCAGGATGCCTTCTTTCTTCACCCGCTTGGCGAAACGGTTTTGCTTCAACCGATAGGCGCCGAAGTCGATGTCCGACACCTCGCTCCAAGAGGTGCCGCGACCGGCCTGCCTATTCGCCTTCTTCTTCATAGCGCCTCCGTTCGTGCGTCGTCGCTTTTCGCGCGGTGATGATTCGGACCACGTCATCTGCCAGCTCGGCGAACACCGTGTAAAGGACGCGGGGCTTCTCCGATACGCCGATGAGCACCAAGCGGTTGGGGTGTACCTCGTCCTCGAGCAGCAAGCCCAATGGATCAGCGAAGCAAGTTACGGCTTCGTGAAAAGAAATGCCGTGCTTTCGCTTGTTGCTCGCGGCCTTCTGCGGGTCCCATTCGACCTTCACGCGCTAAGTGTAACACATTTTTACGGGCTCCAAATGGCCCGCCTCTGCTACTCTCAGTTGGTTCCCCGCCTTCGATCAAGGCAGACTGCTCTCTGGCCCGCGGTTTCTAGGTGACGAGCTTCAGGCCGTGCACGCGCGCGGTCGCGACGATGATGCGATCGGCTGGATCCCAGGTCTGGGTCGCGGAGAGCGAAGCGAGCTCAGCCATCACGGCCGGCGATAGGTCGAGCCGGCGGACGAGGGGCGCCGCGGTCGACAGCTCCAGCCACTCGCGCATGCGTATCCAGTAGAAACCTCATGACTTGCGGCGTGCTGACCGACCGCTGCTGGCCCCCCGTAGGACCTGCCAGGCCGAAGGCGGCACCGCGGGGCCCATGATGTCGCCCACGAGCTCAGCTGTTCCCTGCAGCGTCCTCTGGGGATGGCGGTCACCATTCCCAACGCTTGGAACGACCCGAGCGATGGCTTTGCCGCGTTTGGTTATCGTGATCTCCTCACCCGTGCGAGCGACCCGATCCAACACCTGCAAGCAGGTCGCCTTGAAGCGTGCCACGCCAACACTGGTCATATGGTCATTCTACATGATGGTCCGCGCAAGCGGAGGGCCGTGTGCTTCTCAAGCACACCTTGGCCTGCGCCCTCTTGATTGGGTCGGTGAACCTTGCGCTTTCGACGACGTGCTGGCGAACGGCGCTGGTGACCGGACTCCTCTACGGCTGCGCGGGGCTTGCACGTCCAGAGCTACTGAGTGTCGCACCACTCGTCGTTGCTTTGGCTGCCACTCAAGCTCCGCGCAAGGCGCGGCTCAAGGTAGCCGTAGCCGCGGGCGCCATCGCCGC
>JANNWK010000933.1:0-3117 GCA_031408355.1 Myxococcales bacterium | reverse complement strand
TGCCCTGGTCGGCAAGCTCGGCCATGTGGCGGTATATCTCCGCTTTTGCGCCGACGTCGATGCCGCGGGTCGGCTCGTCCAAAATCAGGACCTTCGGCTGCATCGCCAGCCATTTGGCTAGCACTACCTTCTGCTGGTTGCCGCCGGAGAGGTTGACCACCGCTTGTCGGATGCTGGGGGTCTTGGTTCGGAGGCGCTTCACGCCCAGTTCGGCAACAGTCTGCTCCACCTTGCGGTTGAGCCACCCAAACGAGGCGTAACTGCTCACGTTCGGCAGCGAAGTGTTCTGCGCTACCGACATGGGAAGCACCAGCCCGTGCCGTTTCCGATCCTCCGGCGCCAAATACACTCCTGCTTCAATGGCGTCGCGCGGGGTCTTGGGACGATACGCCTGACCTGCCAGACGCATGCTTCCCGACAGGGCCGGGTGCACGCCGAAGATGGACTCCATGAGCTCCGTGCGTCCTGCGCCGATCAAGCCGGCGAAGCCCAGGATCTCTCCCTTGCGCGCGGTGAAGGTGGCCGTCGCTGGTGCGCCTGGCACGTGAAGGTCAAGGACCTCGAGCACGGGCTCGCCACCGGTGCGGTCGCGTTTCGGTGGGAAGTACTGATTGCTGAGCTCCCGACCGACCATCATTCCGACGATCTTGTCGTGGGTTGCCTCGGCCCGGCTGAGGTCGCCGACGTAGCGACCGTCACGGAGCACGGTGATGCGGTCGGCGAGCTCCAGCACTTCGCCCATGCGGTGCGAGATGTAGATGATGCCAATGCCGTCGGCACGCAGCTGGTTGATGATCTTGAACAGCTGCTCCGACTCGGCCGACGCCAAGGAAGAGGTCGGCTCGTCCATGACGATGATGCGCGCCTGCGTGGAGAGCGCCTTCGCAATCTCCACCATCTGCATCTGGCCGGCCGTAAGTCGCGATACGGAGGTGCTGGCCGGTAGCCGCAGGCCGACCCTAGCGATGAGCTCCGTAGCTCGCGCACTCATCTGGCGCCGATTCAACGGGCCCAGCAGTCCACCCTTGGCACCTTCGTTCCCCAGGAAAATGTTGGAGGTGATGTCGAGGTTAGGGGCGAGCATCAGCTCTTGGTGAATGAGCGCGATGCCCTGGCTCTTAGCCTCGCGGACACTATCCAGCGACACCACATTTCCGCCGATCGCGATCTCCCCCTCGTCGGGCTGGTACACCCCGCCCAGGATCTTCATCAGGGTGCTCTTACCGGCACCGTTCTCCCCCATGAGCGCCAGCACCTCACCCGGATTGAGCGAAAGCGAAACGCCCTGCAGGGCCACCACGCCGGGGAAGCGCTTGGTGACCCCCTGCATCCTCAGCAGGCTTGGCGTTTCGCTTTCCGAAGCCTCGCTCATGGCGTATTCGTCACTGCACGGACTTCTTCATCTCAGCCAGCTCGGCCTTAAACGCGGCGACGTTGGTCTTGTCGATGACCGTGACGCCCGTGTCGATGATGCCAGTCGGAGGCAAGGCCTTCTTTGCGGCGTCACCCTTGGTGGCCAGATCGTGCATCCACTTCGCCGACAAGTATCCGAACTGAAAGGGCTTTTGTACGACGGTGGCGGAGATGGTGCCGCTTGCGATCGCGTCGAGCGTGGCGTCGTCTTCGTCGAACACGGCCGCCTTGATCTTGTCCTTCTTGCCAAGGCCTTCAATGGCCGCCGCAATCGCCGGGCCGTTGTAGTTCCAAAGCCCGACCACCAGGCTGAGATCCTTGTGGGCGTTGATGATGTCTTCGACGTTCGAGCGGGCCTTGGCGCGATCCGTGTTGTCTTCGCGCTTGTCGACGATCTCGATCTTCTTGTCCTTGATGGCCGCCTCGATGCCCTTCAGGCGCTGCGTGGCGTTGTCCGCGGACAGGGTGCCGACGAACACGGCGATCTTGCCGCCGTTGGGCAGCACAGCGGCGATGCGCTCGCCGAGTGCTCGGCCGGCCTCGAAGTTGTTTGTGCCGATGTACAGGAGCCGCTTTGACTTGTCCGCGTCGGAGTCGAACGTGATGAGGTTCGTTTTGCCGGCGATCTCGTTGAGCACACGGAGCTGATCGTTCGGGGCGATCACGCTGACGGCGATGGCGTCGTAGCCCTGGCTGGCCAGGTTCTGCATGATCTGATTCTGATCCTCAGGCGTGCCGTTGGGCGGCATCTTCATGTCGACCTGGATCTTGGCTTCCTTCTCGTACTTCTTGAGACCCGCCTCGGCGATCTTCCAGAACTGGCTCGGGTTGTTGGTCACGAAGGCAAGCTTCACGACCTTCGCTTCAGCAGCGGGCGCGGCCGAAGCGGCTCCCTCGGTGGCCGAAGGCTTTGCCTTCTCGTTGTTGCAGGCAAAAAGTGCCAGCAGCGGCAACGAAGCAAGTGTCAGACCCAGTTTTCGCTTGAGGTGGTTCATGGCTCTTATGTCCTGAGGTTCGGTACCGACCTGCGCTTTAGATAATGTCCGGGCGCGACCCGCAAGCCATTTCGCGCCCGAGTTGCTCAAGAAACCACGTTTCCGCTGCCGCGGTTCAGCGGCTCGCTCGTGGTCGAAGGGCTAACAGGACCCCGGTCATTTCGTCGGCTCCCCAAGGTGGCGGGAGCCAACGAAACTGGATCACTCGGTTTGTGGTCCGTGCTGCCGACCGGGTCCGGGCAACGGCGAGGCATGAAGCCCCGCCGCCCCGCCCAGGCTCACCACTGCAGGGTGGCGCCCGTATTCACGAAGTTCACGTCCTGCTTCTCGCCCTTGTACCAGCGGAACATGGCCCGCATGTAGTCGATGTCCCAGTGGAACTTGTCCGAGAAGTGGTAGACGAACCCGGCCGAAATGCCGGTCTGCGTCCTGACGACCGAGTTGTCGTTGTTCAAAGGCCCCGACTTGTCGGTCTCCAGGAGATGCACCCGTGACTGGCCAAATCCCAGGTTGATATCGTACTGGCCAGGCGCGTACTGGGCGAAAGCTGAGAAACCATCGAAGGTCCGCAGCTCGCCGACCTGCTCACCCGGGTTCACCGAAATGGGTCCGACCGTGGTGTCGCCGCCTTCGAGCGCGTAGTAGAGGCCAAGCCCCTTGCCATAGTGCCCTCCGGCGCCGACGTGAATCGGGCCGAACTCCATGCGCC
>JANNWK010000932.1:0-3139 GCA_031408355.1 Myxococcales bacterium | reverse complement strand
GCGCGCGCCGGGTGGATGATGGCGTTGGTCGCCGACAGGATGATGGCCTTCGCGACGGCGGGCAGTGTGCGCGCGGGGTGATGTCCCTCGAGCCGCGCGCCTAGGCGGAGCCGCGGTGAGATGGTCCTCGCGACGGCGCCGTGTGGCGGCGCCGCCGCGAGGGAGACGGTCAGTCGAAGCGCAGCAGCGCTTCGGCGACGCGGGTGACGACGTCGCGGTCCACGAGTTTCTTCTTGCGGCGGGCTGCGTCGCGTAGAGCCGCGGTGGCGAGGCGGTCGATTTCACGCAGCGCGCCCTGCGAGAGCTCGTGCAGGGCTGCGAGGGCGTCGTCGGGGAAGAGGGCGCGGTCGGTGCCGGCGGCGGCGAGGCGAAAGCGCACGTATTCGGCGGTGTCTTCGATGGTGGCGGGAGCGATCAGGAAACGGTGGTGGATGCGGGTCAGCAGGGATCGATGCGCCCGCCGCGACAGATTGGCCTCGAGCTCGGGCAGGCCCACGAGCACGAGCGAAAGCAGGGCTTTGGCGTCCCATTCGTAGTTCATCAGGATGTGCAGGTGGCCGAGCATGTCAGGGTGCAGCAGGTGGGCTTCGTCGAGGAGGAAGACCGGATGCACCTTGTCGCGCCGCAGTTCTTGCACGTGGGTCTCCACCGCCAAGAAGAGATTGGCGGCCACGGAGGTCGGGTGCAGCCCGAGCGTGTGGCAGAGGTGGCGGTAGAAATCGCGACGGCCGAGGGTCGCGTTGCGACAGTAGGTCAGACGGAAGCCCGCCTGCGGCAACCTCCGGCGTAGCGCTCGCAGCACGCACGTCTTGCCGACGCCGGGCTCGCCCAGCAAGAGCACGCTCTGCCGATCGGTGAGCGCCTCTTCGATATCGTCGACGAGCGCGACTTTGCTTTCGGGGAGCCACAGCTCGGCGTCCTCGATATCTTTGTTAAATGGCGACGAGCGGAGGCCAAAGCACGAAAGATCAGAAGATGTCGTCATCGGAGTCCTCCTCGCTGCTGCTGCCACCGAGCGTGCGCCCGGGCGCGAAAGCGACCGGATTCTTCGGCCTTTCCGGGGCAGGTCGGCGTGGCGGGCGGTGTTTCTTGTTGTTCCCGGTCGGGTCCACGACACCCAGCGCGATGCGCTTACCGTCCAGTTCGAGCACCGGTTCTGCACCGTCAAAGAGGCTGGTAGCCACCGTGATCGTCTGGCCAGCGAGGTAGCCCAACGGGATTTCGTAGGTGGTGCCGTCCACGCTGATAGTCGTGTCACGGCGCACACGGCGGCGGGCGCGCACCGTCAGCGCGGCCCGCAGCTCATCCTCCGTGACCCGCAGTTTCTCGCCCTCGGCGTAGCGGGCGGCCGGCGCACGACCGAGGATGCCGGCGTGAGGCGCGCCTTGGTAGTAGCGCGCGAGCCAGTCCCGAAGCTTGAGCTCGACTTCCGCCAGCGACGCGACTTGTCCGATGTGCGACAGCGCTTCTTCACGCATTCGTCGCCAGAAACGCTCCATCTTTCCGCGCGCTGGCGCGTCGTACGGGCGCGCGTGCAAGAGCGTGATGCCAAGCCGCGAGCACACCAGTCGCAAGATGTTCCCGCGGTAAGTTGCCCCATTGTCCAGGTATAAAGCGTCAGGTTTTCCATGCTCCAGGAGCGACTGCGCGAAAATCGACAGCATCCTTTCTTCCCGCTCGTCGCTGTACACGCGCAGGTTGATCCCGTAGCGGGAGGCGTCGTCGAGCAGGCCATGCACACGCACCGGCGCCCGCTTGCCGTCCAATGTCAGGGTCGGGCCATGGCAGACATCGCCGTGCCATAGCGCCCCAGGACGCTCAGCCTGCCAGCGCAGGCGCGTCTTGATGCCATCGCCGTCCGCGGCCGCCGTGCGGACAAGGCCGCGCTCGGCAAGCATACGCCGTACCGTGCACGCTGTTACCTCCGAGCCCAGCCTGCCGTCGGCCAGCAGAGTGCGCAGGATGACCTTCACGCTCACGCTCGGGTGCTCGCGACGGATGTCGCAGAGCAGCTCGCGTAGCTGTGGGTCCAGATCGCGCCCGCGCCCGCGGTCACCGCGCGCTTGCGGTACCAGGGCCTCCAATCCGCCCTTCTTGAAGGCGTACAGCCAGCGCTCAAGCGTCGCGACCGAGTAGCGGCGCGTCGTGTCGCTGCCCGGTGCTCGCACGCGCTGCTCGCTCAGTCGGCGCAGCGACTCGCTCCGCTCGCCGTGGTCGAGCTCGCGCACCGCCAGTTCGCCTATCAATCCGTGGCGGAAAACCGCTATTTCCTCGCCGTGATTCTTCGGGGTCAAATGCTCCATCTCAGCTCCTTCTGCGGCGCTTTCGGCGCCCGCTAAGACCTCTTGTCGGCTCTGACTCGCCGCGTGCCCGATCGTCCTCGGTGGATCGCGAGCCCCGCGTCGCGCCGGCGCGGGCTGTCCATCTCGCCGGCGTGCTGCCCCCGCTCCCAACGCGAGGCCGCTCACGCCGCGATCGTCGCTCCGATGAAGACTTTCTCGTCCAGTGCATCACCAAGCTCGCGTCCTCCACGCGCTGCCAGCACCTGGGCGACCTGCCGCGCCACGCTTCGCCGCGCGACCTCCGCGAGCCCGCACACGCCGAAGAGCGCGCTGCGCCGCGCCGCCTCGATCCAGCGCCTCAGCGTCACCCAGTGCTCGACGGCTGACCCGCCCACCGACCGTGAAGGGCTTGTCCAGGCCCGCACGCTCGCGCTGCTCTCGCCCGAGCCGTACCCCAGCAGCGCCAGCCCTACCGCCCCAGCGCTGTACCACCGGCGTCGCAAGAGCCCGCGCGGCCCCACGACCAGCACCGCCTCGCAGGCCCGGCAACGATACCGCCGCAGCACCACCAGCCCCTGTTCCGGAGCCCGCCCAGGCCCGCTCGGACCTCGCACCTGACGCGCCACGAGCCCATGCCCTACGATCACCAGCCGACCCCCGAGCGGCTGGCCCGCAGCCCCGCAGCACGGGCACGCCCCCGGCCGCGCCTCCGCGCAGCCAGGCGTCGCTTCGCTCCAGGCCTTGATCCCGAGCGGACTTGCGACGAATCTCTGGGCGCTTCGTGTCTTCTCTACGGGTGACGCGCAGCACGACGGAGGGGGCGGGCCCGTCCAAAGACACGCCCTCTCCGTCACCTA
>JANNWK010000931.1:0-2198 GCA_031408355.1 Myxococcales bacterium | reverse complement strand
GGAAACGACCAGCCAGTCCCGCTTCTCGCATTCGGACTTGGCGACGCCCGCCGAGGTGGGGAACTCGCCATCCATGCGGTGTACGGTCGAGGCACAGCCGCTGCCGAACACGAGCCAGATCAAAGCATGTGCGCCGCGCATGAGCCCGCATTGGTACCACGCCGGTTCGCCGGCGTCACCGGGCCTGGGGGACCGGCCAAGGTAGGCTAGCGTGCCCGCAGCCCGCTTATTGAAACCTCGCCCCGAAACTCCCGGAGCTTACTGACGAGCTCCTCACGGGCGGACCAGGGCAGCACATTGCCGCGCGGCGTGGCGTACTCGAGGTACAGGTTGCCGTCGGTCGAGAGCAACTCAGCCAGCGGCTGGCCGGCCTCCCGGGCGCTGTCTTCCAGAAAGCGGTCAAGGTCCCCGTCCGCAACCAGCACGTCGTCGAGCAGCTCCATCAGCGGCCGCCCGCCGGGAGTGGTTTCGATGATCTCGGGCCGCTTCTCCAGCTCTGCCACGCGCGCGGCTGAGGCCGACAGCGGCGTGTCTGAGGCTATCAGGATGCCTTGCCCGCCACCATAAAACAACGCGACGTGCGGGAACACGCTGCGCAACGTATGCACGATGGTCGCAAAATCCTTGCGCGTCACGTGGTGCAGCTGAACCCATTGCTGGAACACACCGCGCGGCGCCAAGTGCGCTTTCACCAAGTGATAGAAGTCCTGACTGTAGAGGCTGGAGGCACCGGCGAACCAGATGCTCGACAGCTCCATCGAGATGAGGTCGTACTCGCGCTGCTGCACGAGCAAGAAATTGCGTCCGTCGCCCAAATGCAACTTCACCCTCGGATCGTGGAGCGCGTTGCGATTGACTCCGCTGAAGAAGCGATCAGCGGCCTCCACGATGGCAGGGGAGATCTCCACCACTTCAATGCGCTTCCAAGGGTAGGCCGAGATAGTGCCGAGCGTGGTGCCGGTGCCGAGCCCAATCACCAGCGCCTGCTCGAAGCGGCTCACGAAAATCGACGGGTAGTGGGCGAAGAAACGCTGCGCGTTCATTTCCCAGCCGTTATTTCCCTGGAATTTCCCATTCGTGTACAGCGTGTACACATTCTTGAGCCGAGTCACGGTCGTGACGCCACCGAGCACGTCGTCGCGCACGAACGGCACTTCATCAGGCTTCTCCCAGCCCTCGAAGTACACGTTGGTGCCGGCCGTCAGCCGCGCCAGATCCCAGCGCGGCACCAAGAGCCAGAGCCCCGCCGTGGCCGCCGCGAGCCCGTAGGCATACCGGCGCGCTCGTCCGGCCACAAACTGCGTCGTGAGCAGGCCCGCGGCCACGAACACCAGCGCTATCGCGAAGAGCGTTCGCTCCGAACCGAGCATTGGCAAGAGCCAGTAGCCGGTCAAGAGCGAGCCTATCACCGCGCCCAAAGTGTTCACGGTCGTCAGGCGTCCCACCCACACGCCCAGATCGTCTGCAGCCGCTACCCGCTGCAAAAGCAGCGGGAACGTGAGGCCCATGAACACGGTGGGCACCGAGAGCATCACGAACGCGATGAGCCCACGCGCCGCCTCGCGCGCCGCAAAAGACGTAAAGAATTGGCCGGTATTGTTGAAGACCAGCGGCAGCTTGTCCCAGAGCGGCAGCGTCACGACCAGCGTCAAGCCAGTGAGAACGAGACCGAAGGGCAGGGCAGCCTCCCCGAAGCGCGCGCGCACCCAGGCCGCCCGCGAAGCGCCCAGGAACAAACAACTCAAGAAGGCCGCTAAAATGAGCCCGAACGCATAGGCGCTGTTGCCGATAAGCAGCGCCAGGAGATGCGTGAACACCACCTCCGCCGCGAACACCAAGGCGCCGGAAGCCGCGGCCACCGCGTACGAAGTCACGGCGCCCGCGGGCAGCGAAACGCTGGAACTCGCGCTCGCCGCCGCGTTCTCGCCAGCCCCACCGAGCTGCCCTGCGGCGCTCGAGAAAGCGCTCCGCCCGTAATAGATGGCCAGCGCGCCGATGAGCGCACTGCCCAAGGCGCTGGCCAGCACTGTGGCGTCCATGCCCAACGCGGGCAGAATCAAATAGGCCGCAAGCAGCGCACCCAGCGCGCCGCCCGCCGTGTTCGAAGCGTACAGCGCGCCCAGCCGCCGTCCGCGTAAGCGCGCGGCGTCCGGGGTCCCGGCGCTCGCCGGCAGCAGCCGCGAAAGCAGCGGGAGCGT
>JANNWK010000930.1:0-2734 GCA_031408355.1 Myxococcales bacterium | reverse complement strand
CTGGACCCGCGCTGTCCTTGAACGACACCCTGAAGGAGGGCATGGGTCTCGTCTTCGTGGGCAATACGGAGAACACGGTCGTCTTCTCTGGGCTCCGCATCGACGGTTACGTGCCGGAGTGTCCCTGACGGCGCCTGTAAGCGCGAGCGAACGGAATCGGGACTAGGGACGAACGCGATCGGTCACGGCAGCGATGGCGTTGAACCACTGTTGGGACATGAAAGCGTAGCCCTTGTCGTTGGGGTGGACGCCGTCGTTCGAGAGGCCGTCGGTCGGGAAATCCGTGAACATGTCGACGACGCTGACGTGCTTGCCGGCAGCTTGGAAAGCCTCGGCCTCGCTTGCGACGGCTGCGTTGAAGCTGACGTTATTGGGGCGATTCGACGGTGTGATTTGCGCGACAATGACCTGCGCATTCGGGCGCAGTGTCGTCAGCTTCGTGAGCAAGGCGTTTAGTTGGTTCCGCACGGCCGTGCGATCGGCGTTGGAGGCGTTGTTCGTGCCGATCATCATCGTGATGATGTCCGGGTACAGGGCGGGGCGCGTGTCCGGACCGCTCGGGATGCCGTCGAGCCAGTGGCCACCGTTGGGGTCGCGATCCAGGCCGCCATATTGTTCGAACGTGGCAGAATCCAAACCGTCCAGGTTGTTGTTGACGTCGTTGATGGTGTAGGAGGAATGCCCCTCGTGGTGCCACTGGTCGACGGGAAGCGGGTCAGTTGCGGTCGTGCCAGGGCCACCTACGGAGCTGCCGACATAGACCGCGAGCGGCGCGGACTCCTTGAGCAAGCGGTAGAGCGGGCCGCGATAGCCCGCGTTGGTGCCGCTCGATCCCACGGTGATCGAATCGCCGATCGGCATGATTTGCAGCGGACCGTTCACTGCCGCGCCTCCGCCGCTGCCTGCTTCCCCGCCGAAGCCACCGCTGGCTGTCCCGCCCGAGCCTGCGGATGGTGCGGCCGCGCCAGCGCTCGAAACACCGCCGCCCACACTCGCTAGGCCGCCGCCCGACTGTCCCGCCACGTCGCCCAGTAAGCCCGTCCCGGCGCCGCCCACTCCGCCGCTGGTCGCCCCGCCATGGCTCGCCGCGTCGGCGCTCGAATCGCCGCAGCCGAGCGCGCTCCACGCTACGCTCGCAGCCAACAACCAACGCGACAGCTCAGAATTGCTTGGCATGAGTTACCATTAAGGCACGCCCAAGAAGAGCGAGGTCGTGAGCCAAGCGGCGCACTGCGAGGGCCAGTCGGCCATGTCGCCGCTCGCGTTGCGAATGCCGGTGCCGTGGGCGCCGTCGGCGTAGCGATGTAGCTCGTGCGCGATGCCGGCAACCTTCAGAGCCTCTCCGAAGCGTAGCCAATTCTGCGGGTTTACGGTTTTGTCTTGCTCGGAGCCAGCCAAGAACGCGGGCGGTGTCTGGCCGGTGACTTGAAGCTCGCTCGAGTAGAGGGCGACGTCCGCGGGGCTGGCGGCGGCGCCCAATAGCGCGTTTCTCGAGCCAGCGTGGGTGATCGCAGCGTCCATCGAGATCACGGGGTACATGAGCACGGCGAAAGCGGGGCGCGCATCGACGGCGTCGATGTCGTCTTGGGCGGGCGCGGTGGTGGCGGCGAAGCGCGTCGCCAGCTGGGAGGCCAAGTGGCCCCCCGCAGAGAAGCCGATCACCCCGATCCGAGCCGGGTCGATCGCGCAGGGCGCGGCGTTCTTGCGCACGAGGCGGAGCGCGCGCTGCGCGTCGGCGAGCGGGATCTCTGGGGCACCCGGGAAATCTTTGGGCAAGCGATACTTGAGCACGAACGCGGACACACCCAGCGAGTTGAGCCACTCGGCGATGTCGACACCTTCTTTGTCGAAGGCGAGCTGCGCATAGCCGCCGCCCGGCATGACGATGGCCGCTGTGCCGTTGGGCTTAGCCGCCAGGTACGGAAACAGGGAAGGCCTGGAGACGCCGGTGACCGAGCGGTCCGGCTTCGTCGGATCGCTACTGCGTTCGATGAATTGCTCGATGGCCTGGGTGCTGCCAAGCGGCGCTGCGCCGGGCCAAATGAAGTGCTCGTCCGTTCCGAAAGCGCACGGCGGCGCTCCGCCAGAGCCGCCTCCGCCCTGGGCACCGCCCGCACCCGCCGAGCTTCCGCCCGCACCCGAGGCAGCAGACCCCGCCACGCCGCCGCTGCCCCCGACACCCCCGCTTGGGCCGACACTTGAGCCCGAGCCTCCCCCCTGAGGAGCGGCGCCCGCGGCTACGCCCGTCGGCGTGGCGGGCGAGCTGGCCGAACTGCAAGCCAGCGCGAAAGCGAACGGGGCCAACGTTGCGAGCGGCGCCAGCGCACGCGCTGTGGCGAGCGAGGCGACGAGCTTCCGGGCCGCTGGATTTGTCTTCATGGTGCCGCAGGCAAGCGCGTGTAACTCGCGACGAGCTAAGGCTTCAGTGAATTGGTGCGGGAACGACGCCGTCAGCTTCCTCGTTTTGCTGCCGGCCTTTGGGCCGCCCCGTAGACGTCCCCCGACGCTCGCGCTAAACGCGCCCGTCATGTCTGCGGAAAGCTCTGAGGAAGCGTTGATCGAGCAGCGACGCGAGAAGGCTGTCCTGCTGCGCGAACAGGGGCAGAACCCCTTTGCGAACGACGTGGACCTCGAAAAGCGCAGCACGGTCCACGAGCTGCGGGGGCTCTTCGCCGAGGCGTTGAACGAGCCCAAGAGCGAGCTGCGCTACGACGCGCCCAAAGTCGAGCTGGCC
>JANNWK010000929.1:0-1845 GCA_031408355.1 Myxococcales bacterium | reverse complement strand
GCTGTAGCAGCAGATGATCCCAGCGCTGCTTCGAAGCCGCGAGCTAGGCCGGGATATCGCCGCCGATGCTGTAGCCCTGTAGGCCGACGCTGCCCCGGAACTTCAGCCTAACCAACTCCTTCAGGATCGGCGCCACGTCGTACTCGCCTTCGTTCAGCGGAAGGATCGAGGCCGTGAGAGCGGAGCCATTCAGCGTGACCACCTGCAGGTAAGGCATGGCATCTTGCAGCGTCTGCTCGAGATCCTGTCCGGCCTCGGAGGCCATAAAGTGATACTGATTGAAGACGACTTTGACCTCAGGCCGCGCCGCTTGTTTCGCAAGCCTTACGGCGTCGCCGACCCGTTCCATCCAGTTGCCAACGTGCGGATACAGGGCAATCCCCGGCAGCCCGGCTTGCTTGCATTCATCGGCCAACTTATTGAGGAGGGCTAGGGCTTGAGTGTCTCCGGCGGGATCCGAACGGTCGTGCGCGGCCGTCAGGGCCAGCCACACCCAACCACCGCTGCCGCGCAGTAGGTCGACGACGCTGTTCGGGTGGCTGTCGATCGCGATGGGCGTGTAGATCCCCGGTAGGTCGAGCTGGCCCTGCATTGCCGCGACGTATTGACCCTCGCTCTGGCCGATGCTCAGCGCCAAGCCCTGGTAACCCGAGTCGCCGACCAGCTTGACACGATCGACGACGCTGATGTCGCCGCGTTGCCAAAACCAGGTGTCCATGACGAACGGTGTTTGCAGCCAGGTCATCCAGACCGGCGGTTCGGCGCTGGCTCCTCCGCCTCCCCCGGCACCGCCCGCGCCGGCCAAGCTCCCGCCCGTCCCCGCAGCGGCTTGGGTCCCGGCAGTTCCTCCCTGGCTGGGGGTCCCTGCTGCGCCGGCGAGGCCACCTGTCGCGGTCGGCGTGGCGGCAACACCGCCCATGCCAGAGATCGAGCTCAAGTCGCCGCCTGACCCTGCGGGCGCGTCCGCTGGAACGCCGTCGGTGCAGGCGGGGAGCGCCCAGGCTAGTGCGATGAGGAGGGGGACGCGCATTTGGCTCTTGGCGCTCAGGGGAGTTTTTGAGCGAACCTGCCTCAGCATGACCCAGATCGAGCGTGGGGGCTTGTATCAATGCTGGCGAGTCTTGGTACATTTGCGTCATTCTTAGTCATGGCGGCGCGGCGCGGTAATCCCTTTCAAACCGAGTTCTTCGCTCGCAATCCGAACGCCTTCTCGGTGCTTGAGCTGTTCGAGTTTTTGCCCTCAGCCTACCTCTACAGCAAGGATCGAGAGAGTCGGTTCGTGAAGGTCAATCGTAACTTCCTGACGATTTACGATCTCACCCGTGAGGAGGAGATGCTCGGCAAGACCGACCGGGATTTTCATCCGCCCGCCCTTGCCGACGCCTACATCGCCGAGGACAAGCGGGTGATGGCGAAGGGCGCAGCCATCCCCAAACAAGTCTGGCTCGTGCCTCACATCGGCGGGGCACCGCGTTGGTTCGTCTCCAGCAAGGTCCCGCTATTCGACGTGAATCAACGCGTGATCGGCATTGCAGGGGTCATGTACCCGATCGATGCGCCCGCGCAGCAAACGGCCTACTTCGGCAAGCTCACGCGTGTCATCCAGTACGTGGAAGCTCACTTCGCCGAGCCACTAGCGATGAAGGACCTGGCAGCCAGGGCAGGGCTCTCGCCGGCGCACTTCAATCGCCTGTTCAAGGAGCTGCTCAAAATGACACCTAGCCAGTATCTACTGAGCCTCAGGATCCACGAGGCTCAGCGCCAGCTCACGCACCTGACGACTAGTATCGCCGACGTCGCGCTGAAGACCGGTTTCTACGATCAGAGCCATTTTACGAAGAAGTT
>JANNWK010000928.1:0-3590 GCA_031408355.1 Myxococcales bacterium | reverse complement strand
CGGCCGACGGCGCGACGGCGGCCGTGCTGAGCGAGAGCCGTACCGTCGCTGGTGCGCAGATCGAGGTGCTCGACCTCAAGGCGTTGCGGCTATCGGGCACGTTCTCCGTCAAGGCGCGCCTGTCCGGTATTGCGCTCGTTCAGGGGCGGTTGATCGGATTCGACGAAGATCGCCGCGACTGGCGGTCGATCGATCTCAAGACCCGCCAGGAGACGGTCACGAAGCTGGTGCTGCAGAGCATCGGGAGCACGGTCGTCAGTCCAAACGGGGGCGACCTGTACGCGATGGCGGCCAGTAGCAGCCACGATCTGGGCCGCGTCGAGCTGCTCGACCGTGGGCGTCTCGAATGGAAGGCCTGGCCCATGAAGGACGCCCACGCCTGCGGTGGCTTGTGGTTTAGCGCCGACGGGATGCGCCTCCTCAGCGGTTGCGGGACGGTGCAACGTGTCGCGCCGGAAGGGGCGGATCTCTCGTTCGAGCTGCAAGTTCCGGACATCACACGCCTGCAGTACGTGAGCCATGCGCCAGCACTGGGTGAGGTCGCCGTGATTCCTGGGCCGCCGCTGAGGAAGCGCATCACGTTCCCCGTCTCGAGCGACACCGAGCTGCGCGTTCTCAGCGACACGGACTACAGACTGGTCGGCCAGGAGCTCTTGCCACGCTTCCGTGTCGGTAACCGGTCGTTTCCCGCTCACGGGCGTGCGGTGTTCACGGCAGGGGCCGGTGACGGCTACCACGTGGTTGTCGAGGCGGAGCCTGCGGCTGGGCTGAGCGAGGCCTTTGCCGTCGTCACGGTGCATCGCGGCCCCGAGCGCGGACGTCTGCCCGAGACGGAAGTGGCGACGCCCGAGCCGTTTCGCCAGGATCCACTCCCGGCGTCGGCAGCCCGTGCCCACCCCTCGTCCTGGCGTGGGACGACATCCCTGTCCTCGTCTGAGCGGGCCGAAGCCGAGAAGTACCGGTTGGGCAAGCTGACCGCGTGGGCGTTGGACCCGAACCCGCCCAGTGACGACGTCGACGACGAAGATCTGAGCGACCCCGAAGTCGATCCGTTCGAGGGCGTCTCGTGGCCGAAAGCGGTGAAAATTGCAGGCGCAGGTTGGACGGGCACCGCGCCATTCGCGGCGACCGTGAAGCAAGGTCAGCGCTACGACACGGTCGACTTCTCGAGTGCAAACGTGCCGCTCAAGTGCGCTGTCGCGGTCGAACAGCCGGAGCTCTTGCTGCACATGCTCGGGAATGTCCTGCCGGCGGCTACCATCAACGCGGCCTACGTTCGGGCAACCGCCGTGGCTATCTTGCGCACGCAGCCGATCATCCTGTGGCAGCTCAGCGACTCCGCCTCAAAGCCGCTAGACAAGTCACGCGCGACATTCGTGATCGCCGTGTTTCGCGACGAACGCGCGGCCGTGTGCGTCCACGAAGGGCTAGCGCGGGCACAGGAGTTCGTCGACGCGGCCGCGGAGTTTCTGGACAGCGTGACCTGGGCAGGGGTCCAGGCGCCGGATTTCGAGGAGCTGTCGATTGTCTGGTCGCGGGTGCCGAACGTGATGCTGTCGTCCCTCGATATCTATCGTGGCCACAGCCGCGCGCGAACGAACATCACGACGTACGCGTCGGTCGACTACGTGGTGGGCTTCAACTGGGTGGAGCTGACGATGGGCGACACCGACCGCTTTCGCAACCGCTTCTTGTTCGTGGCGCCGGGGCAGAAGCTCACGAGCCTTCGCGATCAAGAATCTTTGCTGGAGGGCGATCAGGCTGATGTACTGGTGCACGCCGAGTACCGGAATCGCCAGCCAGGTCAGGCCCAAGACGTCGTGCTCGAGCGCGTTGCGGCCGGCAAATACTCTCTTGCTCGTCGAGGCACAGCGGGGTCGGTTCCGTTCACCGCGGCCGGCGAACTCGCGGGACCGCTCGCCCTAGCCTCGAAGCTCCGCGGCGTGCAGCTCCACGCGGGCGCGGGACCCTTCGACGTGACCCAACTGGGATTCGAGCCTGAAATCAGCACGACACGCGCCGTCAGCACTCGCCTTGCCCGCCGCCAGCACGACCCCAAGGGCGTCGCGATTCGCAATGAGCAGGCCAACAACTGGGCGACCGTCGGCAGCGACGGTCGCTTCGATACCGTCACCTCCAGCAAGACGGGTAGCGTCCGGTTCGAGCGGGTTCAGTCTCGAGGCTGTTCCCGGCCACTGCGCACCGTACCGGCGAAGCTGCGCGGCAAAGTCCGCTCCGGCTGTTCCTCGCGGTAGCAATGACGCGGGAGAGCGCAAACATGACGCCAGGATCGGTGGGTGCGGCGTTGGATCCGAGTGCACTCACGGAGAAGATAGGTCTCACGCCAACCTACTTCCATCGAGCAGGCGAGCCGGTGTCCGCGCGTAGTACGACACGGCGTAGGGAGTCCATCTGGATGCTGGATGCCACATCGGCCGGCGGTGCAACGGCAGATCAACAGATACCTCCTGGTAACTTGCAGCGCGCTGCTCATTTTTCGCAGCAAGGTTGCGGAACGCACGCTCGTACACAGAGATCCGTGGACGATCGGGCTGGTTGTGGCCTTCGACGCGATCGTGGTGCTCGGGGTTCTGGCGATGGGCCGGGACTACCTGCCACTGATACTCGTCGCTGTACTGATCGGCATTGTGGTTCGCGCGCTGCTCATTCCTCGAACGCCGGAGCAAGACCGATCGTCGTGACCGCCATCCCTGCTCGTTCCTCCAATGACGCTACACCGTGCAGGCTTCGCGCCGCCCTTCTAGGGAGCGCGTTGGCGACAACGCGGAGAGCGTGATGCACATCGACATAGGTAGCGCCGATGGTCTGCTCGCGCGTCCGCGCCGACTGAAGCGAACCCCGAGGGGCAAGCGCTAGTGCAGGCCCGTACCAGGGTGGCGCTACAAACGATTGTAGTTGTAGGCGGGACCTTGCTCGTCGGGCTCGGGTTGACCCTCTCACGTCTGGTCAACCCTTTCGTGGGTTTGAGCGTCATGCTCGCTGCCCTTGGCCTCTCAGTGTACTTGGGCTGGTGGCTCGCACGACGATTGCCGCTCCCCTATGCCTGGGGTTTCGCCACGCTTGCCTTGTGTGGGCTCGGAGGCGTCGCCGCGGGGCGACCTTTTTCGGACGAGGTGGTGCGGCGCGAGATCCCCATTCTGGAAGCCGCCCTCACGGCAAGGGCGGGCCGTCGCTCGTTTGAGGTCCAAGGTTCCCTGCTATTTCAGAAGGGTTGGGTGTCTTCTGGGCCGGGGCGTGGCGACCGCGCCACGTTCGGTCTTCGCGACGGCTCATTGCTGGAGCGGGTGTCGGATGCAACCCATTGGACCCGGGAGGCAGGACGTCAGTGCTCGCGAGAGATCATGCCGGGATGGTACTTGCGTGGCCGATGTGCCGATCACATGCGCGAGAGACTGGCGAAGCAGCGGCGCCGTTCTGCCAGCGCACCGTGAGCGGTCCTCCGGTGAGGCGGTTGTTGATTTGGCCAGGTCTGCCTTGCGCGCTCGTCACCTGCGGCGCGTGGTCGCTGCCGGCGGAGCTGGTGCTCGGGGACACAGAGCAGGTGGTGGCGCTTGTGCAGGCGGCGCTGC
>JANNWK010000927.1:0-3500 GCA_031408355.1 Myxococcales bacterium | reverse complement strand
CATGAGTTGCCGAAACGTCACCGGCACCTTGTAGGTTTGCTTCACCTTGGTGGCCAGTTGGGTGATGAGCAGCGAGTCGACCCCCAGTTCGACGAAATGAGCGTCAGGGGAGGCGGACCCAAATTCGATGCCGCTGGCCTGTTCAAAAAGCAGCCTCAATTCGTCGATGAGGCGCTGTGCACGTGTATTGCCGCCGGACTGCGAGGGGTTCATTTGACTTGATTCTATGGGTGACGGAGCGGGTGCGGTGGTTTCGGTCGACGATGGCTCAAGCCAATGCCGGGTACGCTCGAAGGCGTATCCCGGCAGAGAGACGCGCCGTCGCTGCTCGTGCTGGAAGAAGCCAGGCCAGTCCACGGTTGTGCCACCGACCCAGAGGCGCCCCAAGGCCTCCAGTAGAGCCTTCCACTCCGTATCGTCCTCGGCTCGGTCGCCCCAACAGGCGATGGCAGTCGGACGCGGGTTGGCGTCTGCGGGGCGTTGCAGGGTCAGCGTGGTCAGGGTCCGGCGCGGCCCGACCTCCAGCAGGGTGTGTGGGGCGCTATCGATGAGCGTCTTCAGGGCACTCGCAAAGCGTACGGGTCGCCGCAGGTGCGAACTCCAATACCGTGGATCCCGTGCCTCCTCATCGCTTAGCCAGTTGCCCGTCGCCGTTGAGACAATCGGGATCTTCGGTGCGCTCAGGCTGACAGTACTTACCTGCTCGCCGAACAGGCGGACGGCTTCGTCCATGCTGCGTGAATGGAAGGCATGCGACGTTTCGAGGAGCTTGGCGGCGATCTGTCGCTGCGTCAGGTCCGTCTGGAAGCGCTCGATCGCCGCGGTGGGACCCGCCACGACGCAAAGCCCGGGGGCGTTCTCGGCGGCCAGGTCGAGATCCGGTGGCAGGTATTGGGCTACGTTGTCCAGGGTGTCTCGGATGCTCAGCATTGAGCCCGGCGGCATGTGCTGCATGAGCTGACCTCGGGCAGCGACCAGCTTGAGCGCGCCTTCAAGCTCAAACACCCCGGCGAGATGCGCCGCCACGAACTCGCCGACGCTGTGCCCAATCAAGCAACTGGGCTCAACGCCCCAGGACGACAGCGTCTTGGCCAATGCGTATTCGACCGTAAAAAGTGCGCTCTGCGTGAACTCGGTGCGCTTGAGAAGCTCGCGCGCCGTCGCGCGGTCCGCTTTCGGGTACAGCAGCTCGCGCAGATCTCTGCCGAGTTGAGGGTGTAGGAGCTCCGCGCATTCGTCGACAGCTACCCGGAATAGCGGCTCCGACTCGTAAAGATTACGGCCCATGTCGACGTACTGCGAACCTTGACCCGGGAACATGAATGCCAGCTTTGGCGGCGAGCTGGCTGCCCTGCCGGTCAGGGACGTGTTCGTGGAGGCTAGCTTCGCAATGGCTTCGCCCAGGCTGCTGGCGACGACTGCCCGACGCTCAGCGAAATGCGTGCGACCGACCGCCAGCGTGTAGGCCGCGTCCGCCAGGCGAAGCGATGGCACGCGGGCCGCGTGCTCCCCCAGCGACGCGGCGCCGCGTTCCAACGCGCTGGCCGTCTTGGCCGACAATAGGAGCAACTGCGGCGCGATAGACGGGCCGCTGGGTGGTGTGCTGGGGGCCTCCTCCAAGATTGCATGTGCGTTGGTGCCGCCCACGCCGAACGAACTTAGCCCGGCACGCCGAACCACCTGGTTGCGCGGCCAGGGGCGAGCGCTGTCGACCACGAAGAACGGGCTTGTCTCGAAGGGGATCTTGGGGTTCGGCTTACGGTAGTGGAGGGTCGCTGGCAGTCGTTCGTGCTTGAGCGAGAGCGCCAGCTTGATCAAGCCGGCGACTCCGGCGGCCGCCGTCAGGTGTCCGAAGTTGCTCTTGACTGAGCCAATTCCGCAGAAATTCACGTCGGCAGTCTGGGAGCGAAATGCTTGGGTGAGCGCTTCCACTTCAATCGGATCGCCCAGCGGCGTGGCCGTGCCATGGGCTTCTACGTACTGAATGTCGCGGGCTTTCAGCGAGGCGTCGTCGAGCGCCATCGAGATCACGGCGGCTTGACCTTCGACACTGGGAGCCGTGAAGCTCGCCTTGTGCGCGCCGTCGTTGTTCAGTCCGACGCCACGGATGACAGCGTAGATGCTATCGCCTTCCGAAAGGGCGTCCTGGAGTGGCTTGAGCACGACCATCCCCGCACCGTCGCTAAACAGGGTGCCACTGGCGTCGGCATCAAACGTGCGAGTGTGGCCATCGCGCGACAACATGCCGCCCTCTTGAAAGACGTGGCCTACTCGCTGCGGCACGCTGATAGCGGCGCCTCCGGCGATGGCCATGCTGCAGAGGCCGGCGCGCAGGTGTTGGACTGCCGTGGCCACCGCGACCAGGGATGTTGAACAGGCTGTCTGGATGCTCAACGCGGGCCCGGTGAGGTCAAGCTTGTTCGCTATCCTGGTCGCAACGTAGTCCTTCTCGTTCGCGACCATCGCAGCGAAACTGCCGACGCGCCGAATTGCCTCGGGGTGTTTCAACACAGCGTTGAGGTAGTAGGTGTTGTTGTGGGTGCCGGCGTACACTCCCACCACGGAGCTGCCGGCATTCGGCGCGTAGCCTGCGTCCTCCAGCGCGTTCCAGGAAAGTTCAAGCAGCAAGCGCTGCTGTGGGTCCATCACGGCAGCTTCAGCTGGGGACACCCCGAAGAAGGCGGCGTCGAAACACTCGGGTTCTGTCAGCACGCCGCGAGCTGCGACGTACGCCGGATCCTCTCGCTCGTCCTTGGCTACGTTGCCTAGCTCGTCCTTGCCGAAGGTTTCGACGGCTTCCAGCCCGGCTTCCAGGTTCTGCCAAAACTGCTGGATTGACGCTGCGCGAGGAAAGCGTCCGGCCATGCCGATGATTGCGATAGGCGCGCTACGCTCGTGCCCGGCGGCGCCAACCCGTCGCACCACGCCTGCCATCGCGCTTGGATCGGCGAGGTAGGCGGCCTGTTCCGCGATCGTCGGATGCCGAAAAAACCGCATGATCGGCAGAGCCTTGCTGAGTGCCCGTTCGGTCGCGGCCGCCGCGCGCAGGGCCAAGAGCGAGTTTCCCCCTAACTCGAAAAAATTGTCGCGGATCCCGATGCCGCGCACGCTGAGGATCTCCTCCCAGAGTTCGAGGAGCCGCTGTTCGGTGGCCGTGCTGGCGGTCGCGTACTCGCTGGCGAGGGCGGGCCGCTCGATGCTGGGAGTTGGTAGTGAACGCTTGTCGACCTTGCCGCTCGGCGTGCGTGGCAACGCAGCGATCGGGGTGAAGCTTGCGGGAAGCATGTAGTCGGGCAGGCGCTGCTGCAGGAAGACCCGCAGGGCCGCCAGATCTCCACCGGGCTGAAGGACGACCCAGGCCGCGATGCGCTTGTCGCCCGGCTGAGGCTCATAGACCGCCGCGGCTGCCTCTTTGACGTGCGGGTACGCCGAAAGCGCAACCTCCACTTCGCCGAGCTCGATCCGGTAGCCGCGCACCTTGACCTGCCCATCGGAGCGAC
>JANNWK010000926.1:0-2647 GCA_031408355.1 Myxococcales bacterium | reverse complement strand
GCGTCGCCTTGTCCGACGTCCAGCACCGAAGCAACCAGCCGCTCGCGCGGCGCGCCCGCGCGACGTTGCGCAAGCTCGAGCCCGAGGAGGCCCAGGCCGCCCAAGCCCAAGCCCAGCCAGCGCCCGAGCACGCGCAGCTTGCCGGAAGGTGCCACGAACACCGCTACCGACAGCGCGCCCAGCACCGCTAGCTGAAAGCCGCTGGGAACGGGCAACCAGAAGCGCAAACTGGCTTGCTCGGCAGAGAGCCGAGCGATGGCGCGCACCACCAAGAGCGCTCCACCGCCCGCCATGGCGACACCCTGCTCCAGGCTTGGCAGCAGCCAGACCACAGCGTGCAGCAGGCACAGCGGCAAGGCCGCCGCTTCGCCGAACGGGCCCGCCACGACGTTGGCCAAAAGCCCCGCAAGGCCGATCTCGGACGCCAGCAGGGCGAGCAGGGGCACGCAGGGCAACATCGCCGAAAGCGTAGTGGCCAAGCTCTCGGCGAACCACCCGAGCGCCCTGGGCCGAATCCGTTCGGTAAGACGCGCAAACAGCGGACCCAGGCCGATGAGGCCAGCGGTGGCGGCCACCGAGAGCAGAAAGGACACGTCGAACGCAGCCAGCGGATCGAGGCACGCCCCTATCAACATCGATGCGGCCAAACAACGCACGGCGCTCGGACGTCGCCCCGCCGCCGTCACCAGGAACCCGACCGAGAGCATGTACGCCGCCCGAAACGCCGAACCGCTGCCGCCCGCGAAATCCGCGTAGGCGAGCGAAAGCAGCACGCCGAACGCCGCCGCCACGCGCGCCGCGCGCACGCACGCAGCAAACGCTTCGACGCGAACGAGCAGAAACGCCATGCCATTGACGAGCGCGACGACCGCGAACACAAGGTGGGTACCGCTCACGGCGAGCAGGTGCGAAAGCCCACTGGCGCGAAACGCCGCGTCATCGTCCGGCTCAAGATCGCTTTCGCCGAGCACCAGCGCTCGCCCGAGCGGCGCGGCCAGCGGCGGAAACGTCGCCTCGATGCGCGAGCGGACGTGCGCTCGACCCGCGTCGATGGCCGCGCGTAGGCCAAAGCCCGGCTCTTCTACGTTGAGCGTGAGGACGCCACCGCTCGCCAGGGCGCCTGCGCGCGCCGCGCGCGGTCTAGGATCGGCGACCCCGAAGTTGCGGAAGAGTTGCGCGGGCGCAAAGTCGGCCACGCCGCTGATCTTGTCGCCGCGCCCTAGTCGCTCGGGTCCGCCGTAGATCCTGGCGCGAAAGGGCTTGAGCACGACGCCTTCGCAGTCGGACTGGCCAACATTGGCCAAAAAGCTGATGCCGCCGTGGGCCTTCACGGGGGACGAATGGATGGTGGCGGTAAAGGCGCAGCGGCGCGGCTGAACGATCACGTCGCGGAACGCGAACCGTGCCTGGTCAAACTCCTCTACGGCGAGCCAGGAACGCAGCCCGCCCAGCGCAAACAGCGCCAGGCACGCCAGCACACGGCGCAGGCCCAGCGCGCGCAGGCCCAGCAAGGCGGCGACCGCAAAGCCCAGGCTGGCCGAGAGCGGCGCGATGGGCAGCGTTCCACCTGCCACGAGCGAAAGCGCGAGCGCCAGCAGTGCATCGAAGCCCACGCTCCTGCGTTTGCACGCGGCAGGCCAGCAGCGGGCGGCGAGTCAGCGCGAAGGATCTGGCGGCTCGCGCCTGGCGGCCACAGGCCGACGGCGCCGTTCGGCCGCCGGCATGCCGCTGCGAGGCCTAATAGCCTTGCGGAAAATAGCTGCAGGCCACGTACTCTTCCAGGGCTGCGCGCTCGGCCTGGTCCAGGGCCGCGTCGTACACGAACAGCTCCGCAAGCTCGCCGGCCCAAAACGACGTCGCCGGATTGAAGCGACCTTTGCCGATCCAGGCAACCGGTTCAGCGCGTAGCCCGCCAGCTGGGGCCGACGTTCGTAGCTCCACCCATTCGTCGGTCTCGTAGTTGACGTGACCTCGAGGCACTTCGCCATTGATGAACAGGCTGCGCTCTTCACCATCAAGCAGAGCGAGGCTGAAGACGAAGCGCGCGTCGTTGGCATGTTCGAGCACGAACGGCGTCTTGAAGTACGGGTAGGCCTTGCCAATGCCGAAACGAAAGACGGCCTCGCGCTGGCCGACGGCAAAGAAGACGCCTTGCTCCACAAAGCGATTCTGCTCTTCGGCCCAGCACAGCAAGGACTGGTCGGTGCCGCTGCAGTTCAGCTCGCGTCCGATGGCGTCTCCGCAATCGGGGTTGGGGCTGGCCGGTTGGTACTCCCAAGTGCGCGACACCGCAGCCAGCGTAAGCTCGGTCTTTCCGGCAACCGGAAACGGAAAGCTCAGGTAGTCGTCCTGGCCGTCGAGGTGCACGACCGGCGCCCCGTTGATGAAGTCCTCAATGCGTTCTGGGCGACGACCGGCCTCCGCCTGCGAAGCGTCGGGTCCGCCCTCGACTTGGTTCCGCCAGGCGGCCACCTTGCCGTCTTCGAGCTCCACGCCTTGCGAGGCCGTGAGCCGCACCTGCAGGCCACGTAACGGTGGACTCGGACTGGCGCAGCGCGCAGCGCCGCCCAGACCGCCGCTGTCCGGCTGACCGCCGGCTTCTGCTTGCGGCTGCCCGCCCGACCCGGCGGACCCCGCGGTCGGCGTG
>JANNWK010000925.1:0-3176 GCA_031408355.1 Myxococcales bacterium | reverse complement strand
CCATGTTGAAACCGTTGATCGTTTCAAGGCGATCACCGTTCTGAAGCCCCAGGGTCCCGAGCAGCGTGTCGGGACGAATGCCGAACAAGCGGACCCCAACGACCTTGCCGTCCTTCTGCTCGGGCACGATGCGCGCCGACTTCATCAGCTCGGTCTGGTTCTCGAGGATCTTGTCGACCACCGAACGGTCGACGTTGAACTCCGAGTCGCTCACCTTCTGGATCTTCGACGCGATCTCGGGGGGAACCACCCCGGCCTTCGACGCAGCCGCGGGATCCGGAACCGGCGGAGCCACCGCCGCCGCCGAGGCTGCTGCGGCCGCCGGGGCTGCGCCCACGGGCGGTTGGGTCCTGAACAGCATGGCCTGGCACAGCGAGCTGCCGCCCTCGAGCCAAACGGCGGGCGTCTGCTCCTTGGGGTTGAAGCCGATGAACGCGACCTTCTTGCCTGCAACGTCGTCGCCGACGCGGCGCATGCGCGGGTGCGCCTCGCCCGGCCCCTGCAGCGCGGCGACCGACCAGGTCGGATCCGTCGACTCGGTCACGATGAACACCTGCAGCCCCTCGCAGGCGGGACATGAGAGCGGATCGGACGTGTCCACGTCTTGGGGTCCCGGCACCGGCAGATTGATCGGCGGCGCGTTCAGCGGGCCGGTCACCGAGTCGAAAGGATTCCGCTCAATGATGGGCTCCGCGCTCTTGGTTTCACGCGCAGGCAGCGCGGGCAGCGAAGCACCGACGGGCGCGGCTCCCGGAGTTGCCGAGGGCGCGGCCGCGACGATCGCCGAGCCGACCAGCTGCGTGGCGCCGGCTGCCTGGAAGTACGTCGCCAGCGCGACGAGCGTGAGCACGACGCCGAGGAAGTAGCGCTTGAGGAGGGAGTCGAAGGCCACGGGGACGGGGGGGTTAAAGCGAGAGACGTGCCAGGGGTCAAGCCGGGAAAAGCACTTGAGATCCCGGGAGTTTCCTGCGCGACGGGCCCGATCCCGCTCCGCCAAGCTGGCAGGCCACACCAGCCAAAGCCCGCCGATTTGCCAAGTTGACAAACAGCCGTATTCCCAGCGCATTTGGGGCAAGAACGGCCCAGCTGCCGAACGCGGCGCTCATTCGCTCTCACCCAGCTTCCGATAAATGGTCCGAGTCGAGATACCCAGCAGCTGGGCGGCCAGCGATTTATCCCCGTTCGTATGCGCCAGCGTGTCGCGGATCAGGCGCCGCTCGACCTCCTCAAGCGGCGTCCCGATCGGAAATGCGACCGCTGACGGGGGCGCAGCTGCCGCTGCCGCCACCTGGTCCGGCAAGTCGCTCAGGGTCAAGCCCTCGTTCCGACACAACACCGCCGCTCGCTCAATGACGTTCTCCAGCTCACGCACGTTGCCGGGCCAACCGTAGTCGCCCAGCTTCTGCAGCACCTCGGACGGCATCCCCAAACGCGCTCGTCCGTTCTTCTTGCAATACACGCCGAGGAAATGATCGACCAGTAGCGGAATGTCCTCGCGGCGCGCGCGCAGCGGCGGCGCCGTGATCGCTATCACGTTGAGTCGATAGTACAGGTCCTCGCGGAAGCGCCCCGCCTCCACCTCCGCCACCAAATCCTTGTTCGTGGCCGCCACAATTCGTGCGTCGGTCCGCACTGTATGCCCACCTATCGGCTCGTACTCACCCTCCTGCAACACCCGCAAGATCTTCACCTGCACCGCCGGGCTGAGCTCGCCAATCTCGTCCAAGAACAACGTCCCGCCTCGCGCCCGAGCAAACCGCCCTTCCCGCTTGGACACCGCGCCCGTGAACGCGCCACGCTCGTGACCGAACAGCTCCGCCTCCAAGATGCTCTCCGGGATCGCCGCGCAGTTGACGGCCACAAAAGGCCCCGAAGCGCGGCCACTTTTGCCATGAATGTAGCGCGCCAACAGCTCCTTGCCGGTGCCTGACTCGCCCAGAATGAGCACCGTCGCGCTGGAGGGCGCCGCCTGCGTGGCCACGTCCAGCACGCGCCGCAAGGCCGGGCTCTGCCCGACGATCTCGCGCGTCGTCAGCAACTTCAGCTCCTGACGCAGCGAGCGGTTCTCGGCCACCAGCGACTGCCGCTCCGCCGCCTTGCGCACACTCTTCACAATCGTCATCCGCTTCAGCGGCTTCTCCACAAAGTCATACGCGCCGTCCCGCATGGCCTGCACGGCGGTTTCCACCGTGCCGTAGGCAGTCATCAGCACCGTCTCCGTGTCCGGCGACACCTCCTTCAACGCGCGCATCAGCTCCACGCCGTTGGTGCCCGGCATCATCAGATCCGTGTGCACCACCTGCACCTTGTGCTTGCGCGCCACCTCCAGCGCCGCCTTCGCGCCATCCGCCGCGAACACGCGCATGCCCTCACGCTGAAAGATCTTCACGAGCGAGGTTTGGTTGCTCGGCTCATCATCCACGACGAGCACCGTGATCTCCTCGCCGCTGCCCGAAGCTTCGCCTGGGACGGGCGTACTGCGGAGCTCCTCCTGCGCCGTCGCCATATCGTCATCCATCTCGCCATATTGTCTTTCGACACGCTTTCTGTCAACGACGCCAGCGTTTTGGCAAGAGTCTCGTCTAGTTGGCATGGGTCGCCAAGATGGCGCCGATAGCTAACTGTCTAGAATCTTTTCGCAATATGCCGCTCGGGTCGACTTTTGCGAGCGCGCCGACCTCAATCTCCACGCCCGGGCGGGCTTGACCGGCAAGCCCCAGCGGTTATGTTGCCGCGACCCACCACACCCCTTCGGGGGCGACCGGTTTCGACGTGGGGACTGAAGATCAGTTTGCGTGTGGAGGCACCTGACCCTCTCCAAAATCGGGCCGTACCAATTGCAAACGATAATGCAATCGCTCTCGCTGCTTAATAACCAGTAGAGCCGTCCAACCGTGAGATTGTTTTGGTAACGGAAGGGCGTCATCACTAAAGCTGGACCTCGACGGTGCACCTGACGCCGAGGTTGAGAAAAATAGGCGCTAGGCTCGGCCGCCGAATCTGCCGGACCCCGTCGGTTGGGTAATCCGACTACGCACGTGAACGAAAGCTGATTGGACGCCTCGCGGACCCGGGTTCAATTCCCGGCGCCTCCACAACAATATCGCGGACTTGCGGATCGTTAGGACGATTCGCAGGTCCGCGTTGGGGAGTTAGCAGGTCAACTGGGAGCGCCG
>JANNWK010000924.1:0-4951 GCA_031408355.1 Myxococcales bacterium | reverse complement strand
CCAGCGTGAACTTGTCGACGCGCAGGCTGGGTCTGGTATCAGGCCGCACGGGCAGCCGCAGTGCGAAATGGCGCTGTGGTTCCGGCTCAAGGCCGGCGGCCGTTTTCGTTTGAAGTTTGAAGTCGTTGGGTGGCGGCGTCGCGGCTTTTCCCTCCGGTGCGCAACGGAAACTGAAGACGACCTTGGAGTCACCATCCACGGCGTCGAGCCCCGTCCGGACGTCAGTCGTCCGCTCAAGGCGCAAGGTCAGTACGCCGCCGTCGGGCTTCTCCACTGTGGGCGGAGCCCAATGAGCGCTCTCAAAGCCCCAGACACGCCCATCAATTGACAGCGAGGCGCTAGCCCCCGTGCTCAGGACGCCAAGCACAGCAAGCGCGTTGGCAAGAGTCGCCGTTGTCGACGGCGCTTGAGCGATCGGATGCCTGCGGGACGAGACGTGGAGCCTCAGCTCGCCATTCCAAGAGGGTTCGAGCGGCAGGCCAAGCACGCGGATCCGGAAGCTCTCGACATAGTCGTTCGTCGCTCGGCGCAAAACCGTGCCGGTACCTTCCAGAAGCAGGAATGGCCTCACCGTATCGCCGCCAGCGCGACTGTCCACCTCCCCCAACTCCACGAAAGTTCGACGACCGTGCCCCCTGACATGCTTCGCAGGTACGCGGGGCAGCGCTGGCGCTCGTGGCGGTCGGTGCTGCCGCAACAGTCGCGGCCCCGAATGGCCAGGCCGACCGAAGCGTTGAAATGAGACGTCAAGCTTCTCGTCGTCGGCCTCGGTCGCACCCAGTCCGTCAGTGAAGAGCAGCATGTCGAACTCTGCAGCCATGGCTCCGGGACGCAGGCCTACGCTGGCGCGCTCGAGCAAAGGGGGCACGATAGGCGCCGCCTGTCCTCGCACCACGCGGGCAAGGGCTCGACGCAGGTCGTCGGCGACCGGGACCACGACGCGGGCCTCAGTGGGCGTCAGGTGGCGCGCTGGCGGCGCGACGAGCGGCAGCTCCTTCGATGAAGGACGATCGAAGATCACCTTGCGCCCCAGCGCCACGAAGACCGGGGAGCGTACGTCGATGAATGCTCCGGCACTATCGGCGAGTGTGGCCGACCTATCGGCGCGCCCCGGCAGCGACAGGCTCGTCACGCGGCCAGAGAGTCCTGACCCATAGGTCTTGACATCGTCCACGGTGGCCTTGTCGTCGAGTTGTACGAGATCCTGAAATGGGAAGTCAGCCCCTTGCCCGAGCGCTCCGCTAGCTGCAAGACGCGTGCCTCTGCAGGTCGGCCAACCCAGTGCCGGCGAGGCGTACAGCCGTTCACTCGGGTTGACGAAGATCGGAATGTCCAGAATCGAATCGTCGAGATCGGGCGGCACCGAGATTCGCGTCCACGGCGTAGCCGATTCGGCTGCATCACGATCTCTAGCGACGACGACGACAGCAACGGGCTCTTTGACGAGCCCTTCGGCGCGGGCAACCAGACGCGCCCTCTGCTGCGCGCGCTTGAATCCGGTTGCGGCTTCGATCGGAGGGGGTAGTTGCTCCCAGCGTGTCGACAGACGGTCGATGGCCAGCAGCCGGCCGGCGGCACCCAGGCGCTTCGACCCGACCCCACGGGAACCTGGCATCAGCCGGAATCGCGCGGTGTGACCAGAGGCCACGGGAACCAGCATCGTCACGTCGAGCGAAACCGGCCTCGCCTTGCTTAACGCGCGCAACGCCAGCAGCGTGCGAAGCCAGATCGGTCGCATCGTCACGTCGGCCGGTCCGGACACTTGTCGAAGGAAAACTTGCTCGGCAGGGGTTTGCGGCGGCATGTTCGAGCTGCCGGGGGACAGGCGTTCGATCATGCGGGCCAGTTCATGAGCCGAACCGCTGGCGGGCGATACAAAGGGCGCGATGCCACGCGCCAGCGGCATCGGAGAGCCCGCAGCCCAGTCGACGTCCGGGGCATCCCACTCCGCGCCATCGGCGTCAGGCGCCTGCAGGAAGCCCGCCAGCTTCCTCGCTGGCGGCTGCCCCTGCCCGGATGACAACGGGCCGAAGTCGAAGTCGCGGTCTACCGTCGTAAGCCAAGGCAGGGCTAGCAGCACGCCGTGCCGGTCGCGGCCCGGGTGGAGCGAACCTCCGTAGCTCACGCCAGGCCAGAAGGGGCTCTCCTCTACTTCAGAGGTCGCAATTGAGGTCACACCGGTGCCCGTGACGACAATCCCATCGCCCACCGCGCCTTCGACGATGAATCCGGCGTCGTCGAACATGCCCTCGGCAAGGTGGCGCGCGAGCGCATCGACCGGGAAGCCCGCCTGCGAGAAAGCCTGCAGCACCAGGCCGCCCTTGATCAGTGGCTTGGCCTCGCTCGCAAGGTCGGTGAACTTGTACCGTGCCGCAAAGGCGAACTCCCCTTCGGAGAGCTCGGGCGGCAACACAGATGCCGCGCGAGCATCCTGTATCAGCTCGCGGGCGTCCACAGCTGTCACATGATCCAAGGTAGTCCAGCTGAGCGCGTCGTCGGCATGCCCCTCGGCCGGCGGCGGTGACTCCACCGAGTGCGTCACCAACGCAGCGAAGCGCCATGGTGCGGCGAGTGCGACCCGGCGGCCAGCGCTCGTACGCGATACGCCCAGTGCGCCTGTAGGTATAGGTTGATCGCCGACGCGCATGGTCATGCTATGCCGCAGCGCTTGGGCCTGCTCGTACTGCTTGAGTCTCCCTCTAAGCACGCGGCCGGACACGTTTGAGGCCAGCGTTCGCAGATCGACGTGCTGAGTCGTCCCTGGCGCTTGAACCACTCTTGGAAGACTGCCGACTGGCCAGTGGATCCGACTAGCGTGAGCTTCGAGCAAAAGGTCTACCTCGATGCTGGACGTCCACACGGGGTGTTCGCCTGTGTCGCGAGGCTCTTCGGCGAGGAGCACGTGGTCGAGGCGCTGCAACGGTCCAATCTTGGAGAGCAGGCTAAGGGCACCGAAGCCCGACCGCGATCGGAACTCAAATGGCGATCGATCCTCCTCACCCTGCGGCTCAATGGCTAACACGAGCGTCGCTTGGATCAACGGCTCCGCTGCCGTGAGACCGGCGATGGGTTGTCGCGACTCCTTGACATTGCTCGCCACGTTGAGATCGATGACGCCCAGCCGGTGGTCGATCCGCATCACCGAGGTCGGCATTTCGAGATTGAGCCACCACAGCACGCCGCCGAGCTGCTGCCAAACCAGCTCTCGAGGCTTGCTCTCGGGAACATCTGACTTCGCATCGACGGTCAACAGGCGCAGTTCTCCGTCGAGCACCAGCCATGGCTCGCCGCCGGCCGGCCAGATTAGGCTGATCTCGTTCAGGACAATGCCGCTATCTTCAAGCTCGGCGGAGTGCTCCGCCCGTGAGAAGGTCACCTTGACCTCCCCTTCGCTGACCGTCACTGCACCGCCCGTGTAGTGGACGCGCCGCCCGAACAAGACCGCCTCCATGGTGGCGGAGTCAAACGCCACCATGCCGTCGCGGGCCTTGCTGGCGAAGGTGAGATCCAATCGCAGCGTCGTGAAGGCCTCAGCGTCCGCCTTGTCGCGGCCCAAGCGGACGGGAACAAGTGCCCGGCGGAACGAGAGGTTTGACTGTCCAGACAGGGCTAGTGACCCAGCAGCCACGCTCGCCTTCTGCCACGTCGCGCCCTCGAATGTCAGGCGGTCGGAACCCAACGATCCAAGGCTGACCGCCACCAGGTTGCCGGTGCGATAGTCCGCGTCCGACCCGAATGGCCCTCGCTCGACGCTCAAGCCGCTCGCACCGGGTGGTGCCAACGACCCAACGATGGTCGCCTCGGACACCGCCCAACTGCCGCCACTGTTGCTCAGAGAGGCACGGAGGAGTCTCAATGGCCGAAAGCGGAACGGGCCGACCGCGATGTCGTAGAGCGCCGGGCCATGCGCGGCGGAATCATTGCAGAGGCGCCACTCGTAGAGCGACAGGGGAAGGCGTTCCGCGTCGAATGCGGAGTGCAGCGGGCCGGCCGCGAGTTCGATGTCTTCTGCCGTGGGCGAAAATCGTCGCTGTCCATCCGCAGAGAGCTGCAAGGGGAGGTCACGAAACCAAAAGGCAAGCGCACGCCCAGCGTTGCCTGGCGGCGGCTCGATCGATACCGGTGCTGCGGGAGTCGCCAGCCAGTAATCGGTCTTGCTTGCCGATCCGAGTAGCTGGGCCTTGCGCAGCACTAGGCCATCCCGCTTCGCTCCAAAAGGGACGGTCGTTGGCATCTCGGCTGCGAGGGCCGCACGACTGTCGCGCCACATGCCGTTGTCGGGGTCCTTCCAGGCGGCTGCGGCAAAGCCGACGATCGGCAGAGGGTTCTCGGTCGGCTTGGCCAACGCCGTCAGCACCGAACCGCTAAGTTCAAAGTCCCCAGTGAGGCCGTGCAGCGCATCTTCTCCGGCGTACCACACCCCGCCAAGCGAGAAACGTCCGAAAGCCAAGGCCCTTCCATTGATTGTGGTGCCAGGATTGAACTCGAAGGTGGTCGTCCACGCTGCACGCCCGAATAAGTGTTCAACCTCGACGCCGCCTGACGCTTGCGCTCGAAACGGGAACGCAAAAGAGTCTTGCACCCGCGACAAGTCCAGGCGATCCACTGCTCGCTGCCAGGCGAGCGCCATTGCGACCATGTCCAGCGAGGTCGGCGCTTCCTGCTCAGGTGGTTCCGGGATCGCTGCCTGTGGGGGGGCTACTGCTGCTGTCTCTGGCAGTCTGAGGTTTGCGAAATAGTCGTCAAGGATTGGCAGGCCATAGCTGAGCCTGGTTTGAAGTTGGGCGAACGGGGCGGCAGCTGGCTTGAACTCGACACCGGAGGCTGTCACGGCGACAAGCGGAATCGCCTCCTGCGCGTTCGACTCAAACAATGGGCATTCGTAGGGCATCAGCGTCCCGGATCCCGAACGCAGTTGCATGGTCGGTGCTGCCGTCCCCGTTGCATAGGC
>JANNWK010000923.1:0-7097 GCA_031408355.1 Myxococcales bacterium | reverse complement strand
ATCGATTCGAAGGCATCGGAAACGCACTTCCGGACTGGTGGGGGCGTGCCCGACACGTTGGTCTCGGCCTCGCCATATTTTCCCACCGTCATGACGAATCGGTGTCGTGCCGGTAGCAGGTTCTTGCGCGGGTAGTAGCAGTTGGCCAGGTCGAGCTGGAAAAACTTCACTGCCTCACTCACGAATTTCGTGTCGGCTGCAGGCGCACCCCAATCCGCACCTCGAGATCCTTAGTGCTGCTGACCACGCGCTCTGTAAGACGCTGGGTGAACCAACGGCAGCGATTCTCGACACATCCGCAAAAGGCGCCGTCGAACTCCCCCAAGTATGGAAGCGGGCATGGATACGACGGCGGCACGCGAAACCGAGAAGCGCACTCAACGCACAACCGGAAAGAGCAGTCTCCGTCGTGTTCGCAGACCCCCTCGCTTTCGGTACCCTCGCGCATCGGATAGCGTTTGCGACTCGCCTTGTACCTATACGGCGCGCCCGTGACCCTACCGACGATCATTTCTTCGCTCCTATTGTACGGCTCCGGAAGGCAGTCGGCTTCGCTCGGCCTGCACCGCGCTTCTTCGATCGTGTACTGCTCCTGGGGTGCGACGCCGCTCGACGAAGGCGTTGGTTGCGCTTGAACGGCCCATGAAACAGGCGGTTTTCCCGCCGTTTGCAAGGGGTTTGCGCTCAGAACCAGCCCTGCGCTGGATCCTCCGGATGCTCCCCCGCGAGTCCTTCCCGAATCGCACGATGCAGGCACACTGGAGCAGCCCAAGGCAACGAGCGTCGCCAAGTAGAGCGGCAGCGGACGGCGTCGGTGTTGGGGGGAGAAGGACCGCATGGCTCGAACGCCGGCAGTTTCCCATACCTTCGCGCCAGGGGCTGAGTCGGTGAGCGTGTCGGCGCCCCTCGGACCTGCAGCTGGCTCGGACCTAACGGCAACTTGAGCTGCTCGACCGGCACCCCGGCGACCTCTTCAAGAGCCAACTCCAGAAGCCGAAGACGGCCCTGGAGCGGGCGCCTCCTGGGGCGGACCTTGCGCGATTCGCGAATCGCGAATACGGTAAGGCGTGCTGAAACCTCAAGATGTGGTCGTGCTGCTGAAGCTGGCGGTCGCTAAGGGCGAGTGGTCGTATCCATCGCTGGCCGCCGCACTCGGAATCAGCGCCTCGGAGGTCCACAGCGCGATTCGCCGAGCGTCGGAAGCAGGCCTGTTCAGTCTCGCCACGAAGCGCCCCAACCGGAGTGCGCTGCTTGAGTTCCTGGTTCATGGAGTGCGTTACGTGTTTCCTGCACAGCGGGGAGGCGTGACGCGAGGACTCCCCACCGCCCACGCGGCGCTCCCGCTGAAGACGCGTATCGTCGCCAGCGGCGAGCTGATACCTGTCTGGCCAGACCCAGAAGGCGAGGTCCGCGGCGAAGAGTTTCGCCCGCTTTACAAGTCGGTGCCTGGGGCCGCGCGCAGAGATCCCGCCCTGTACGAGCTGCTTGCCTTGGTCGACGCGCTTCGCGGGGGGCGCGCCCGCGAACGCAAGTTGGCTATCGAAGAGCTGCAACGGCGACTCGCATGAAAGCCTCGCCGCAACAGCTCCTCGCTCTGCGCAAGGTCGCGCGCGCCCTAGGTCCACTGAATGACGAAGCGGTTTTCGTCGGCGGCGTGGCCAGCGGCCTGCTCATCACCGATCCAGGCGCTGCCATCACCAGACCCACGGACGACGTGGACCTCATCATCGAGGTGTCTTCGACACTGGTGTATCAAACTGAGCTAAGCGAACGCCTGCGACAACGCGGCTTTGGCGAGGACCGCCGGGAAGGCGCTCCGATCTGTCGTTGGCTGCTCGGACCGCTCGCAGTCGACATCATGCCGGTGCGCTCTGAAGTTCTTGGCTTCTCGAACGCCTGGCATGAGCATGCGCGACGGACTGCGAAGGTCATCGCTCTTCCATCGGATGCCGACGGCCCCTGCTCTCTCCAAGTCATCTCAGCGCCGGCGTTCCTGGCAACCAAGCTCACCGCCTGGAGGTCTCGCGGCACGGGTGATCTGCTGCACAGCGATATCGAGGACATCGTAGCCGTCGTGGACGGTAGACCCGAGCTGCTTGCCGAAGTCGAAGCCGATTCTCGAGAACTTCGCGAATTCGTCGCCGGCGAGATCGATTCGCTCTTCGGAGCCGGCCTGAATGAGCAGCTCGCTGGGCATCTGCACGGAGACGCTGCAAGTCAGGCGCGGCTGCCGATCGTCACGACTGTGCTCAATCGGCTTGCTCGCCGCTGAGACGCTCCGGAAGTTACGGAGCGTCCCGTAGGGGCGTTCAGGGCAGCCCCGCCGCAAAGTGCCCGCTCACTTCGCTCGCCGTAAGCGCGCGAGAGTAGAGCGCAAGCTCGTCGATGGATCCGTCGAACGGCTCTCCCAGCGTCGCGACGCCGTTGTCGTCGTTGACGTTGAGCCCGCTGCCGCCAACGTCCAGGCTCGCGTCGACCTCGAAGCCTGCGATGGCGAGGGGTGCGTCGCCTTCCAGAGTGACGGGGTGCAGCCCCGGGTTGTTCGCGGTCAGCTGGCCGTCGACGTAAATCTTCATCTGACCCGTGATGGCCGCGGCGTCGAACGTGGCGACGACGTGCTGCCAGGCAGCGTCGGCGCACGAAGCACCGCTCGGCTTCTGAAGCACGCCGTCAAGCGTGACGGCATTGACGAGCTGGTAGGCCTCGACATCCACCTGCAACTGGAATCCCAGCGCGTCCTGCTCGGGCCCGGTCAGGCCGAGGCCCCAAGCTCCGCCTCCCAGCGCACCATCAACCCAGATGAGCTTGGCGAAGGGGGTCGACGGTTGCTCGCAGCCGGCTCCGATCCCGCGCAGCTTGAGCCACAGCTCGAGGCTCAGAGCTCGCCCGTACTCCTCGAAGGCAACGGGAAACGGCATCGTGAAACGCGAGGCGACGCTGGCGTCGAACGACGCGGCTCCCTTCTCAGGATCAGCGGCGATGGCCCCCATCCCTCCCAGGGAGGCAGCTTCTTCAGCGCTGAGGCGGTGCCCGCCGATCCGATCCACGGCGACGAGCCCGCCGGGCTCCGAGAAGCGAAAGTAGGCAAACAAGCCCGGCGTGCGCTGCACCGTGGCGGCGTAACTGGAGCCGGCGACGTTCGGGCCTGCTTCGTCGAGCGGCGGGAGCACGGCGTCCACGTTCGGCTGACACCCCAAGAGCCCGCAGCAGAGCAACGCGGCTCCGAGGCCTTGAGCAGGCGCGGTGCGAAGCTCACGGGGCCGACTCCGACTCATTGCGGCATGATGCCGCGGGCTTGCGACCGGCGCTACCGGCGTCTTTACAGGGGCACTGTCCAGCGGGCTCAAGCGAAAATAGATGACCCATCGGGGCCGCCTCAATAGTCTCTGTCATGAATGGCGCTCATGCCCAATCCGGAGCGCACGCTCGTCCAGCCGGGCGCACGCTTGCAGGTGCTGACGTGGGCGGGCACCGACGAGCAATTGCTGGCGTTGGCCCACAGGGACCGGACCCAGGCCGCGGCCAAGCTGTACGATCGCTTCTGCCAGGACGTCAATCGCGTGATTTTTCGGGTGCTTGGACCTGACTCCGAGCACGACGATCTGGTTCAAGAGACCTTCCTGCGCGTGCTGCGCCACATTCAGCAGGTTCGCGAAGCCGAAAAACTCTGCGGCTGGGTCGTCAGCGTGGCGGTCAACGTCGTGCTGAGTGAGTTGAAGAAGCGCAAACTCAGGCGCTGGTTGCTGGCTGAGAAGAAGAATGTCGACCCGAGTACGGAGCGAGGCGACGACCACGAGGCCCGCCAGCTGCTGCGGTCGGTGTTCCAGGTGCTCGACGCCATGCCCCGAGCCGAGCGCGCGGTGTTCGCGCTGCGACACCTGGACGAGCGCAGCATGAACGAAGTAGCGGAGCTGATCGGCTGTTCGCTGCCCACCGCCAAGCGGGCGCTCGCCAAGGCCGAGCGGCGTTTCGAGTCCCTGGCCGCGCGCGTCAATCCCAGCCTGCTGGGCAAACTCAAGCCAACGAAAGCAGGAGGCGCAGCATGAGAGAATGGCTTTCAGCCGAGGTCCGTAAGGCGACGCCCGAGCTCTCTCCGCCTACACAAGCGCGGCAGCGCGCGAGGCTCGTCGAAGCCGTCGGCAAGTGGGAACCCACAGCTAGGCGCGGCTGGGTGATGGCTTCGGTGCTGGCCGCCGCTGCGTGCGCTGCGGCCTTGTCGCTGTGGCTGGTCGCCGCGCGTGACAGCGGGAGCGGGGGCAGAGGAGGAACGCAGGGGAGCGAGCGCTACTGGTCGCGCGTGGCACAACGCACGGTAGAGCAAGTCGGCGATCGGGGCGAACTCGAGCTTTCCGTCCAGAGCACCGCGCACTTGGAGCACCGCGCTGAGCAGGTGAGCGTCGTGCTCAATCGCGGCGAGGTGCTGTCCCGAGTGACGCCGCGGCGCGGCACGCAATGGGGCGTTCGGGCTGGAGCGTACCTGGTGCGCGCGGTGGGAACGCGCTTCCGAGTGCAATACGAACCCGCCGCCGAACGCCTGCTCGTTCGAGTCGAGGAAGGTTCGGTGGAGGTGAGCGGGGGACAGCTCGGTGTCTCCAAGGTCGCGCTGGAGCTGGGGCAAACACTCAGCGTCGTGGGTTCGCGGGTCTCGATTGAGCGGGACGGTCAGGCTGGGCCGCTGAACGCAACGCAATTGGGCACGCTGGGCCTGCGGCAGCCGGCTTTGCCCGAGCCCCGGAGCGCTGCAAGCCAACCCGTACCGCCCGCGTTAGCACCTGCCCAAAGCGCGCTGACCCAGGACCCCGACTGGCTCGAGCTGCACGCCGCCGGGGAGCATCGACGGGCGCTTCAGAAGGCTGTGGAGCTGGGCTTCGACGGGCTCGTCGGCCAGCTCGACTGTGACAAGCTGACGGAGCTGGCCGATGTTGCGCGGCTGTCGCGCGATACCGCGCGGGCCGAGCAGGCGCTGTTGTCGCTGCGCGGCCGTTGCCTCGCGAGCCCCGGTGGACGACGTGCAGCCTTCTTGCTCGGCCGGCTCAAGGACGACGCCAACCCGGGCGAGGCCGCCGGCTGGTACGAACGGTTCCTGGCCGAGGCGGCCGGGGATCGCTTCGCCGATCAGGCTCTGGGACGCTTGATCTCGGCCGAGCAGCGCGCCGGGCGCCCGACGCGAGCTCGAATAGCGGCCGAGCGCTATCTCAAGCTTTACCCGGGCGGCAGCTATGCTGAACTAGCGCAATCGCTCGCCCTTCCTTGAACTTCACGACCCGGAGTCGTTCGAGCCGGCTCGGCGCTGCGCTCTTGTGCGCGGCTAGCTGCTTGGTCCCGGCGTCCGCGCTCGCCGAGCAGCCCGGCATCCTGCTCGTCACGATCCCCGCAGGCGACGGCGGCTGGCCCAAGGCCGAGCAAAGGGCCAGAGCCGAGCTCATCGCGCTCGGGCTTCCGGTAAGGCTCGCGGCCCAGCCCCAGCTGAGCGACTGCTCCGACAACGAGGCAACGCGCAGCGCCCTCCGTCGAGCCGACGCGCTGGGCGCTCTGGAGCTGCGCCTGCTCCCGGGGAACAAGCGCCTGCTTCGGGTGTGCGTCGTGGAGCTCGTGACCGGGAAAGCGGCGCTGCGCCACATCGAGGTAACGCCGACGCTGCAGCCCGCGCAAGCCGCGCTGCTAGCGGTGGAGCTGGTCCACGCTTCGCTGCTCGAAGTGCGCGCTCCGCATCCCTCGCGTGGACAGGTCAAAGCTCCGCCCCAAATCCGAAAGACCGTGGATCGCCAGCTGCGTCCGTCGCCTGGGCCCTGGCTCAGTGTGCGCCTGGGTGGCGCGGTGTTCGCTGGCCCGGGAGGCATCTCGCCCAGCGTCGCTCCGGGGCTGGGCCTCACGCTAAGACCCACGCCACGCCTGGCCTTGGAAGCGGACGCGGCACTCAGTCTGCTACCGGGCAGGGCCGCAAGCCAGCATGGCGCAGCGACGACGCGCCTTGGCCTGGCTCGGACGCACGTCGTCTATTCGGTCCTGAGCCGCAACTCGTTCGGCGTCGGGCTCGGGATCGGCGCTGGCTTCGCCGGCGTTCAGGTCAGGGGCGAGGCGAATCCTCCGTTCCGTGCCGCCGCCGGCGTCGCCACTACCTGGTTCGTGTCGAGCGCGCTCGGCGCGGGCCTGGCTTTGACGCCGGAGTGGTGGCTGCGCTTGGATGGGCACGTGGGCTTCGCGCCGGAGCCCATCAGCGTGGGCTTCGCGGGCTCAGAGGCCGTCAGGCTCGGCCAGCCCCTGTTCGACGGCGGGCTTTCGCTGGAGTGGCGGGCGCTCCGCTGAGGGCCCGGACGGCGACGCTCCTCGGTGCCTGCGCTTTTTTGAGCCGTTTGCTCGGAGCCAGCAGTCCCTGCTGCAGGTTCGATGCAATACACCCTGAGTCTGATAGCTGCGCTCGCGCTTGCTGGCTGCGCGGGCGAGGTCCCGTCACCTGCCGCGCTCGGCACGGCGGGTAACGGAAACGCCGGCTCCGACCCGGTCGCTCCGGGCGCCTTGACGCCGGCCAATCTGGACGCAGCCTGCAGCGTGGATGCACCCTCGCCACGCCGCATCCTCCGGCTTTCAGCTGCCGAGTTGCTCGCGTCCTACGCGCAACTCGGCGCCATCGACAGCCCGAGCGTGCCGCCAGGCCTGCAGCGCGACGCCCCGGAAGCGCCAGCAGCCGGCCTGGCCGTCACCCGCGATTTTCACGCGGACGCCGACGCGATGGCCGGCCGACTCGCCGCAGAGTACACGCCGCAGTTGACCTGCCCCATCGACGGCTTTGGCACGGACGAGGCCTGCACAAAAGCTTTTCTGAGCGACGAAGGCAGCCGTCTACTGCGCGGCCAGCGCGATGCTGAGTCGCTTGCTGCGCTAGGTCGCTTGGCAGTCGAGATCGCCAAGCGCTCCGGTGGCCGCAGCGCACTCGAATACACGCTGCGCGCACTGTTGCTCTCGCCCGCGAGTCTCTACATGACCGAAGGCCTGGACGAGGCGCCTGGCCGAGACGGGACTCGCCGCCTCGGCGCGGTCGAGCTGGCATCGTACCTGTCGTTCAGGGTCACGGGAGGCCCGCCGCCAAGCAGCCTGCT
>JANNWK010000922.1:0-4642 GCA_031408355.1 Myxococcales bacterium | reverse complement strand
CTGAGATTTTGAAGGGTCTGAAGTCACGGGAAGGGCGCGGAGCTTAGCAAAAACCAGCCGCAACAAGTTGCCGGGCGTGGACGGAGGGGTTATGGCCCGCTCGTGCTGAAAATGGCCTCGTCAGGCGCACGCTCAAGCGCGTTCCGCCGGTTTCGCTCGGAGGAACTGACGATTTTTCGAGAGTCTCACGCCGGGAACCCCGCAGCCACAGTGGTCGACCGCCCGCCCGCAGGTCCCGCCCAGGGTGCCCAGCCGGCTCCGGCGTGGCTGGTCGGGCTGGTCAGCGGCGCGCTAGCGTTGGCGACTGCGGTGTTCTTGATTCGGTCCTGGAGGCGCAGAAGGTCGTGAATCGTCTGCTTCGCCGAGTCTTGTGGGTCACTTTGTTCGGCGTTGTTCTGTACGGGCTTCTCGCTGTCTACACCGGAGTGAGCAAAATCAGCGTTAGCCTGACGCATTTCCGCGGCGGCGCGTTCCTGCTGGCTCTCGGCCTAGCCTGCTCCAACTATCTGCTGCGATTCTTGAAGTGGCAGTACTACTTGGCTCGCCTGCAGGTCCTACACATCCCGCTGCTCGACAGCTTGCTGGTCTTCCTGTCTGGGTTCGTACTCACCATCACGCCGGGCAAGGTCGGCGAAGTCCTGAAGAGCGCGGTGCTGTTCAAGACTCACGGCGTCCCGGTTGCGAAGACCGCGCCCATCGTGATCGCCGACCGCCTTACGGACGCCATCGGCATCGTCCTGCTGATTGTGCTTGGCGGGAGCGCATTTCACGATGGTCTGGTCTGGGCGTTGGCGGGCACGCTCGCGATCGCGACCGGACTCGTCTTCATTCTGTGGCAAGCGCCCGCGCTGTGGGTGTGCGACCGCTTGGAGAAGCGCGGCGGCAGGCTTGGCGCGACGGTGCCCAAGTTGCGAGAGGCGCTTGCGAGTCTTCGGCTGGTGGCGAGCCCCGGCGCGCTCCTCTGGCCCACGGCCCTGTCGGTCGTCGCTTGGGGCGCGGAGGGCATTGCTCTCTACGTACTCCTTCGTGGCTTCGATCAGCCGGTTCCGCTAGGCCTGTCGGTGTTCTTCTATTCGACCGCTACCCTAGCGGGGGCCCTGGTGCCCGTCCCGGGCGGATTGGGCTTAGTCGAAGGCATGCTCCGACAACAACTCGTGCATCTCGGCGGAGTGACCGAAGGCGCCGCGACCGCGGCGATGATTCTGGTGCGCCTGGCGACCCTGTGGTGGGCAGTGGCGGTCGGCTTCCTGGCTCTCTTCGCGCTGAGCCTGCGCTTTCCGGGTGCTCTCAAGGGCACCGGCGACGCAGGTGCGGCGGACCCAACAATCGGCTAGCTTGCCGATCTCTGGCGTATGTCTCGGTATCGAACGCGGAAATCATTGGCGGCGCTGCTCCTTGCACTCGCCGGAGCGTGCGGCGGAGCGGCGCAGGACCAACAAGCGGCGACACCGGCGAACGCGGACGGCAGCGATGCGCCGGGTGCCGACAAGAATGTTGCTAGCGGGAAGCCCGCTTCGCTGGAAACGCTACGCAAGAAGCTCCGCTCGCTGAAGGGCGCCAAGCGTCTCGAGCTGGCAGCGCAGGGTTGGGGCGCCGAGCTCGGGCGGTTGCTCGGCTCATCCGACACCCTCGCCCAGGTGGAAGCCCTCGACGTAAGCGACAACGACCTTGGTCCCGACGGCGCCACGGCCCTGCTCGCCTCGAGTCAGCTGTCCACGCTCACCGAGCTGGACTTGGGCGGCAACGCCATCAGCGACGCGGGCACGCTGGCCCTGGCTTTCGGCAAGCTTGGCGCGCTCGTGACCTTGAACTTGAGCGGCAACGGGATCGGGCCCGACGGCGCCAAGGCGTTTGCGAAGAGCAAGAACTATCCAACGCTCGTGTCGCTCGACCTGAGCATGAACGCGATTGGCGCAGATGGAGTGCGCGCGCTGGGCAACGTTCGTGCCTCCAAGCTTGCGTCGCTCTTCTTGCTGGGCTGCGAAATCGGCGCGGAGGGCGCCAAGGCGATTGCCAAGGCCAGCTCCTGGAAGCTCGATGTCCTGGCACTTTCCGGCAACTCGATCGGCGACGCAGGCGCCAAGGCGCTCGCCGGTTCAGCGAAGCTGGCTTCGCTCAGCACCCTTGACCTCAGCACGAACAACATCGGCGACGCGGGCGCCAAGGCTCTGGCCAACTCGCCACACCTGAAGGGGCTGCACTCGCTAGAAATGTTCGCCAACGACCTCGGCCCAGCCGGAAAGGCCGCACTGGCGAAGCGTTTCGGCAAGGCCGTCAGGCTCTAGGCCGCGCCCCGAACGCACAGCCCATCGAGCTTAGGTCAGCGCACGCAGAGCCAGCAGCGCCCGCTCCAAATCTTCCGGCAGCGCCGACTCGAAGCGCAGCGACTCGCCCGTGATCGGATGCACGAAGCCGAGCACAGCGGCGTGCAGAGCCTGGCGCCCGAGCGCCACCACGATCCGTTCGAGATCGGGCGACCCCGGGACGCGCCCATAGAGCCAGTCAGCGAGGAGCGGTGTCCCCTGCTGTTCGGAAAGATGCACACGTATTTGATGCGTACGCCCCGTCTCGAGTCGGCAAGCCACGAACCCAACGCGCCCGCCCGCGAGCACCTCCAACACGTCGACGTGAGTGATCGCTGATTTTCCGCTGGCAGTCTTGGAAGTGAAGCGCAAGCGGGAGCGAGGATGTCTCTCGTAGAGCGTCTTGATGACGCCAGCGCGAGGGACCCCCAGCGTCAGCCCGCGATAGAGACGCTCCATCCTGTGCGAGGAAAGCTGCGCCTTGAGCCCTTCCCGGGTTGCCTCGTCCTTGGCGACCACGAGAATTCCACTGGTGTCCTTGTCGATGCGGTGGACCACGCCAGGGCGCACGGCGGCGTTGGGATCACGCGCGTCGGCCCCGGCGCGTTCGAAGCCGCCTCGCGCGAGCAGCCCGTTGACCAAGGTGCCGGTGGCGTGACCTCGGGCGGGGTGCACCACGAGCCCAGCCGGTTTGTCGATCACAACGAGATGCGCGTCCTCGTGCAGCACCTGAAACTCGACGGAAGGATCCGGTAGCGCCTGACTCGGCGGTGGAGCGCTCGGCTCGACTTCAAGCTGCGCCCCACCGCGCACCAAATCCTTGGCGCGGCAGATGCGGCCCCCCATCTTCACCCGTCCCTCGGCGATCCAACGCTGCACCGTGGCGCGCGAAGCGTCCGGGATGAGCCGGACCAACGTCTTGTCGATGCGCTCGCGTGGCTCGTCGGCGCCGAGCAAGAAGGTCAGTTTCATCTATGACGGCTGGGACCCGGCGAACGGCTCGTTACCAGCGAGCGCGCTTGGGACCGCTACCAGAGCCGGCTCTTGATGTGGCCCTTGGACTTTACCAAGATGTCCACCAGAGCGCGGTCGTAGAAGTTGCGATGATACAAGTCAGGCGACACGCGGCTCTTGAAGAGGGCGCGCCCCTCTTCAATCTCCTCGCCTAGCTCGTCGAAGAGCGAGTCGTGCTCGATTCCCCGGATGATCTTCTCCTCGTTGTAGAGAGAGAGATCGCTGGCGATGGCGCGAGCAAGGCGACGCGCGGCTTCTTCCGTTTCAATCAGGGCCATCGGTAGGAACTCCTCTTGGAAGCCAAATTATCATCTGTGCGCGGCGTCGCTGTCAAAAGACTCGGCATGAGCGGGACGCTGGGCCGATTTATCAGCTGTCCCGAGGACGCCAAGGCGCCGGCCGGGCAGCACGGAGAGTAGGGCTAGCCAAGGCAGCCAGAGGAGCGCGTAGCGTGCGGCGCCGAAGAAAATGGCATGGGTCAGTATCAACAGCCCGAGAATCGCCAGCGCGAGCAGTCTGACTGGCTCCCGGCTTGGGCGCGGCCGGCAAGCCCCAAGCGATACCAGCAGGCCCAGCTGCGAAACATAGGCCCAAGGGCTGAGCCCGGCCGCCGCCGCGGCCAGTGAGCTAGTCCGAGCAACGCGGCCCGTCGAGGCGCGGAACACCCCGAGGCACGCGGCGAGGAGCAGTAGCCTCGAGAACACGGTTTCGACAGCGCCCAGGCCGAACCTTATTTGCTCCGTGACCCGCGAAGCGTTCGACGCATGCAGGTACGGCGCAGCCACCGATCCGTGATTGAAAAGCTGCCCTAGCTTTTGCGGGAGCAGCGAAGCCCAAGCCGCTGGGTCCGCCACGATACGACGGACACCCGCGTTGCCGAAGCAACGGTCCTTGCCGGCCTCGCCAAATACTTCACGGCAGGCGACCGGCACGCTCGCGCCAGCAATCGGCGCAAAGCTTCCCCTACCCTCGGGCAGCGTGCCGATCAGCAGGTTCCAGCCGCCATTGGCGCTGACAAAGACGCAGCCGTCCATCTTCGCGCAGTTCCTGAAGGTCCACGGCAAGCAGCACATGACGCCGACGGTGAGCGCAAACAGCGCACCCTTGATTCGTACCAGGAGTGCCCTGTGGGGCCGCGAACCAGGAGCCACGTGCACGCTTAGCGCGCCCAAGAGCGGAAGCAACGGCAGGAGCTGCGGCCGCAGCAGCACAAGAATCGCCCCACCGAAACCGATTAACCAGCGCAGGTGCGCCGACCCCGACCCTCGCCCCAAGTACAGCGCGAGGGCCGAGAGCAGGACCAGCACCGAGGCGGCCGCTGCCTC
>JANNWK010000921.1:0-16232 GCA_031408355.1 Myxococcales bacterium | reverse complement strand
CCGGGCTGTTTCGGCTGGGGTCAGCCGCTTCACGCGCTTGATTCGCTGGGCGAGGTTCTCGCCCTCGAGCAGCTCCATCGCGATGAAGGGCACCTTGCCGTCCACGCCGTAGTCGAGAATTTGCACAACGTGGGGGCTGCGCAGCGAAGCGGCCGACTGCGCTTCGCGGATGAAGCGCGACAGCGTTTCTTCGTCCGGCACCACCGTGCGGTCGATCACTTTCACGGCGATGGGCGCGTTGAGCACGAGGTGCTGGGCGCGCCAAATCGTGCCCATGCCGCCCTGTCCGAGCTGCGTTTCCAGCCGGTAGCGGCCGACGAGCACGTGACCTGCGGAGATAGTCGATTCCGCCATAAACTAAGTGCAGGACCATAGCGCGGATTTCGGGGCGCGCCTATGATTCCGCCCCCATGGAAAGCCCTGCCGTCACGAGCGGCCAGCAAGACGTCTCGCTCGACGCGAAAGATCTGCCTGTAAGAGCCGCTGCCCGCATCGCTTCAGAGCTTTCGGGCGCGCTCGCGGCGCGAGGCCGAGCCTCGCTCGCGCTCGCCGGAGGCACCACGCCCAAAGCAACCTACGAAGCGCTGGCGGCCCTTTCGCTCGACTGGTCGAAGATCGACGTCTACTTCGGCGACGAACGTTGCGTGCCGGCCGACCACCCCGACAGCAACTTCAAGCTGGCGAAGGCCGCGCTGTTTGATCGGATCGCGATTCCGGACGAACGGGTTCATCGGATGCTCGGGGAAGCTTTAGACCGTGAGGCCGCAGCCCGCGCCTACGAAGCGCAGCTACCCGAGCGTCTGGATGTGGTCGTGCTCGGAATCGGCGAGGACGCTCACACCGCGTCGCTGTTTCCCGGTGCGACCGCGCTCAGCGAACGCGTGCGCCGCGTACTCCCGGTGACAGGTCCCAAGCCACCGCCCGAGCGGCTTACGTTGACGCCTCCCGCGCTCGAGGCGGCCCGATGCTGCATCGTCCTGGGCAGTGGGCTAGGTAAGGCCGAAGCGGTGCGCAGGGCCCTGAAGGAGCCGCTCGATATCGCCGCGATTCCGATCCAGCTCGCGCGCGCCGGCGTTTGGTTTCTAGACGCGTCCGCGGCCAGCCTGCTCTGATGTCTGCGCAGGGCGAGCGAAGCCCGGCGACGCGCTTGCCAGATTCACAAATACGCCGCGAGCTTGGCCAGGGCCGCGGCAGTACTCACGCCCTCTGGCAGGAACGGAAGATCGAAGCGCTTGGCTCCGAGCGCGCCCAGGCGAGCCAAGCTTTCAGCCTGAACCTTCTCGCGCGCGGCTCGGCGCACGCCCGCCGCAAGCGCGCGCGACGCGGGGTCGTCGGCGCTTGGCTCCTCGAGCAGCGCGAGCGCGTCGCGCTCGGCGACGCCGAAGATCTGGGGAACGACCTGGTTAACGATAACGGCGGCGAGCGGCAGGCCCAGCTCTCGATCGAGCGCCTGGCACAGCTCAAGACTCTCGTTCGTAGGCATTTCCTCGGGCAAACTGACCACCACCACGCCTGACTGCGAAGCGTCTTGGAACTGTCGCCAGGCGCGCTCGGCGTCCGTACGCAGCACGCCCGGCGGCGAGAGTTCGACCACCGTCTTGGGGACGCGCAGCATGTCCAGGCCGTGACCTGTAGCGGGAGCGTCAAGGATGACCGTGTCAAAGCGGGGCGAGCCATCCGGCAAGACCTCGGTCGAGTGGTACCAGGCCTTGCCCAGCGCAGCCCACTCCTTCAGGCCCGGCGCGCCTTGAAAAAATCCGTGGACCAGCTTGTTGTCAAACAGGGCCGCCACCAGGCGCTCGCTCTTCAGGACGAGCGCGCCGTACTCCTTCAGCGCCACGTCGGCGTCGAGCAGGACGCCGAACAACCGCGGCGAAAGCTCCGTGATCTGCGTGGGCAAATTGGCTCGACCAAACAGCGCGGACAGGTGCTCCTTCTTCCGCGTCTCGGCGACTAGCACCCGGCGCCCCTCGCGACTGAGCCGACTGGCCAGAGCCGCCACCACCGTCGTCTTGCCTACCCCTCCCTTGCCCGTCACAAATAGAAACCGACGCGCGAGTGGATTGGCAACCAAGTTGGCAGCCGGTACGGGGACGGCGGGTGCGGGGGGAGCGTCGGAGGGCACGGGACCGGCTCGGGGAATAGTTGCCGTGAGAGTTGTGCTAATGACGCGGTTCGCGCGCTCCCGCAAGAGCGCATTCCGGCCGTCCCTGAGGTCCCATGCGCAATACTCGCTTCGTCATCCCGCTCGCCCTCTTGCTCGCCGCCAGCTCCAGCTGCAAAGGTCGCAGCGCTGGGCCCAGCGAAAAAGAGCGCACGCAGCTCCTGGCAAGCGCCATCGCCCAACCCACCCCGGCCCCGCCGCGCCCTCGCCCCGCCGTCGACAGCCTGGGCCACGCCGCCAACGTCGTCCCCGGTGTGGGTCCGAAGCGACTCGATTCGCAGGTTCCGCGCTCGGGCACGATGCTGCCCATTCTGCCGGGGCAAGGCGTCGGACCCATCCGCATCGGAGCGAACAAGAACACCATCGAACGGTTGCTGGGCGCGCCCTGCGACGACTCGAGCGAGACCGTGTGCCGCTACGTCCACCGCGCGCTCGAATTTCGGCTGGAGGCAGGCCTGACCCGCGAGATCAAGATCTCGCGCAAGGGGCGTGCAGCCAAGCTTGCGCCGGACGGCTCCATCATCGAGTTCGGCTTCTTCAACGGCGCGATCCCGCCCGACGTGTACTTCGGCATGAATCCAGCCGCCGTGCAGGAAGCGCTGGGCGCGCCGCAGAAGGTCGAGAAGGTAACGCCCATGGGCGACGACGGCCTCTCGGAGCGACACGTCTACGACGGCATCACGGTCGAGTACGACGCCTGGTCGAACGGCCAGCTCGTGCTAGGCGCCGCCATCATCAGCAAGAGCGCTACGGCCGCTGCGGCCAACGAGCGAGCCGAACAGGAGCGGGCCCGACGCGCAGCCGAAGCCGCCAAGCAACGGCCCAAGTCCAAAACGCCGCCGACCACCGATCCGCGCTAGGCGGGGCGACGAGGAGCCGACGGTGGCCATTCCCTGGAAGACCCTCGACCAAGTGTCCACGTCAGATGGGCCGCTTGAGCTTCGTCAGCGCGGGGAGAAGGAATTCCACATCACGCTGCAGGGTCAAATCCTGATGAACAGCAGGGCCAATCGCTCAGAAGCCGCGCTCGGCAGCCTTGCCTGCGCCGGGCTTACGGGGCGGACCAACCCGCGCGCCTTGGTCGCAGGCCTCGGGCTGGGCATCACGCTGCGAGCAGTGCTCGACGCGCTGCCGACCTCGGCCGAGGTCGTGGTGGCCGAGCTCAACGCGGTCGTCATCGACTGGTGTCGCGGACCACTTAGCGAGCTCACGGGTGCGGCCCTCACCGACCAGCGCGTGACAACCCAGGTTACCGACGTCGCCGAGGTCATCCGCGACGCCGGCAAAGCGCGAGCGCGCCGCTTCGACGCCATCGTCCTCGACCTCTACGCTGGGCCGAACCATGATTCGCACCCGCAGAAAGACCCGTTCTACGGCAACCTCGCCATCGAACAGGCCCGCTCGGCGCTCAGCGCTGGCGGAACGCTCGCCGTCTGGGGGGAAGCGCCCGATCGCGGCTACGAAGAGCGCCTGCGCCGCGCCGGCTTCTCACTCAAAGTCGAGCGCCCAGGCCGCGGCGGGCTGCGGCACGTCGTGTACTTGGCGCGGCTGCCGTAACGACTAAGCGGAGATCACGCCGTCACCAACAGCTCGCTACAAGCTAGACTGCGCCGATGGAAAAGCTGAACAAGCCGGCACTCGATCCGACCAGCATCGCCCCCCGCACCGGAAGCATTTACCCTCCAGCGTTTGTCGACGCGGTGAAAGGCAGAAGCAAACGCGCTCTGACGGCGGCGCTCGGCTTGACCCAGATTGGCGTGAACATCGTTGACCTGGCACCCGGCGCGTCCTCCGCCTTGCGCCACTACCATTCGCACGAGGATGAATTCATCTATGTACTCAGCGGCGAGGTCGTCCTCGTGTCTGAAGGACAAGAACAACCGCTGACCGCCGGAATGTGCGCGGGATTTCCGGCCGGTGTTGCCGATGGGCACCGCGTCACCAATCGGTCCCAGGACGTAGCCCGCTACCTGGAAGTCGGCACACGCGACGCTCGCGACGAGGCGTTCTATCCTGATGACGATCTGCATGTCGCACCGGGGCGCTACGAAAAGCCCGTCTTTACGCACAAAGACGGAACGCCGTACGCCAGCAGATAGCCGGCGTTCGCGGAGTCCTCGAGCGCGCGCTGACGGGGGAACGTCACGAAGTCGTCACCCCTTGGTGCGACGAAGAGCGGCTCGCTGACGCGACCGTGCGCGAACAAATGACTGTGGATTTGGCGGGTGCGAGTCTCCTACGTTCCGCCCATGAGTCTGGTTTTCCTCGCGCCGCTCGCGTCGGCATTGGCCATCTATTGGGCGCGCATTGCGGAGTTGCGTAAGCGCCGCGAAGTGGTGCCCGGTGAGGTTCGTGAGAATCTGACCCTCAAGCTGTTCGTCGCGACCGGCAGCTTGATGCTCGTTGGCTCGATCGCTGAGTATTTTTGGTTTCGCTTGCCGTTGTCTCCGTCACTATTTATCGGCGGCTGGGTCGCGGCAGCCAGCTCGTTCTGGCTGCGAAGACGGGCGATTCGTGAGCTTGGCAAGATGTGGAGCCTGCACGTGGAGATCCGGGAGCAGCACCAGCTGGTGGTGTCCGGCCCCTATCGCTGGGTGCGACACCCGGCCTACAGCTCGATGATCTTGGAGCTCTTAGCGCTGGGGCTACTGCTGCAGAGCCGGTTTACCTCGGTGCTGGTGGCACTGCTCTTCATTCCTACCCTGGTAGCGCGCATCCGGCTCGAGGAGGCGGCTCTGCGGGCGCAGCTTTCAGGCTACGCTGAGTACCAGCGCTCGACCCCAGCTTTGTTGCCTTACAAACTGCCCGCGGGAGCGTCATGACCGTACGTCGGGTGGTCATCACCGGCATGGGTGTCATCAGTGGTGCTGGCCAAGATCTGCCAAGCCTGTGGAACTCACTCGTGGAGGGGCGAAGCGCCTCCAGGCGCCTGACACGTTTCGCAGCTGACGAAATGCCCACGAAGGTGGCAGCGCAGCTGGACGACTTCGACGGAGGACCGTTCGTCGACTCGAAGGCCGCCAGGCGCATGGACTTGTGCTGTCTGTATGGCGTGACCGCGGCAAGCCTCGCCCTAGCCGACTCCGGACTTGCGATCCACAACCTCGATCCGAGCCGGGTCGGGGTTGCGTTGGGCACTTCGCTCGGTGGGATCGGCTCCACGCTGGTCTCGAACGAAGGTTTGCGCTTGAAAGGCTATCGGGGTGCGGGCCTAGCCGGCTTGCTGAACTCCCACAATGGGGCAGGCTCCGCTGAGATCGCCTGCTACCTGGGCGTGCAAGGCCACGCCGTGACTCTCGGCTCGGGCAGCGCCTCGTCGAACGACGCCATTGGCTATGCCCTCGACATGATCGCCCTGCAGCGCGCCGATGTGATGATCGCGGGCGGCGCCGAGGCACCTCTGCTGCCCGTGGTCTGGGCGTCCATGTGCCTGGGCAAGATCATGACGCGCCACAGCGGGAGCCCCGCTGAAGCCATGCGTCCGTTCGACCGCGAGCACGACGGCCCCTTGGTCGGCGAAGGCGGGGCATTTGTCATTCTGGAAGAGCTGGAGCACGCGCGCGCTCGCGGAGCGCGAGTGTACTGCGAGGTGCTCGCTCACGGTCGCAGCAGCGAAGCGCATCATGTCCTCGCTCCCCACCCAGAAGGCAAAGGACCTCGCGCGGCCATGAGCGACGCACTCGCCCGGGCCCACCGCAATGCCGACGACGTTGGGTACATCAACGCGCACGGCACAGCGACCGTCGCCAACGACGCCGCCGAATCCCGAGCCATTCAGCAAGTGTGCGCCGGACGCGCGGTCCCGGTCAGCTCGACCAAGCCGGTCACTGGGCACCTGCTCGGCGCGGCCGGCGCGCTTGAGACCATTGCGACGGCCCTCGCCATTCATCATCAGACGGTGCCTTTGACGCTGAATTTCGACTCCCCCGCAACCGGTTGTGAGCTCGACTACGTGCCCTTCGCCTCGCGCTCGGCGCGCGTCGATGTCGCCCTCAATCTCAGCTGTGGCTTCGGCGGCACCAATTCCTGCTTGGTGTTGGGCGCCATTTAGCGCTTTGGCGGCAGCCACCGAGCCCGAAGTGGCGGGGCGCGTGAAGTTCGTCACGGCTCGCGTTGGCTAGCGCTCAAACTGCTTGGCAACGATGGCCTCGAGCATGGCTCTCCGCGCCCGGAGGCTCCGCCGCCGCCGTAGCCTTGCCATCCCGCTTTCCGTGTGCCAACAAGCTGGCCGCGCCAGGCACATGGAAAAACTTCCGCAAATCCTGCAGGTGTTTCGAGCCGAACTCGCACAAGCTGATGGCCCGGCCAAGCTCCGCGAGCTCAGAGTTCGTTTCCTGGGTAAGAAGAGCGAGCTCAAGAGCGCTCTCAAGAATCTGCGTGAAATCGCCGCCGAGGAGCGGGTCGCTTTCGCCAAGCAGCTGAACGATATCCAGGACACGGTCGAGCAGGAGCTGTCCGCTCGCGAGTCGGCGGCCCAGGCTGAAGAGCTCGCCCAGAAGCTGGCGGCCGAATGGGTCGACATCGAGCTGCCGGGCATCGTGACCGAGCGCGGCGCGCGGCATCCGGTGCACGCGGTGGAGGACCGTTGTCTGCAGGTGCTCAGGCAACTGGGCTTCCAGGTGGCGACAGGGCCAGAGGTGGAGAGCCCGTTCTATAACTTCGACGCGCTCAACATTCCGCCTCACCACCCGGCGCGCGATCTGCAAGATACGTTTTGGGTGCAGGGCGAGCTGGTGCTGCGTTCCCACACCAGCACGATTCAAGCGCGCACGTTGGAGAAGCGCCCGCCTCTGCCGATCAAGTTGGCAGCGCCGGGCCGCGTCTATCGCAACGAAGCCGTGGACGCCACGCACCTGGCGATGTTCCACCAGCTCGAAGGCTTCTGGGTCGAGCAGGGCCTCACGTTCGCGCATCTCAAGGGCGTGCTCTCGTTCGTGGCCGGCTCGCTCTACGAAAATCGCAAGTTCCGCTTCAAGCCCAAGTTCTATCCCTACACCGAGCCTTCCATTGGCCTGGACATCGCCTGCCTGAATTGCGCCGGGGAAGGCTGCGAGGCCTGCCATCACGCCGGCTGGGTCACGATCATCGGAGCCGGCATGATCCACCCGAAGATCATGAAGAATTTCGGCTACACGGAGCCTGGCGTGCGCGGCATCGCCTTTGGTTGGGGCACCACCCGCATGACCAGTCAATGGCTCGGCCTGAGCCGCGCCAAGAGCCTGTACGAGCAAGACATGAGATTTCTGAGCAGCCTGCGCAGGAGGCCGGGATGAAGGTCTCGGCCCGCGTTCTAAGGCGCTTCTGCGCAGGCGTTCCCGGCGAGCCCAAGGCGCTGCGCAAGCTATTGGACGACCTCGGCGTCGAGGTGAAGCGCTTGGAAATGCAGGGTGACGACGCCCTGCTGACGCTTGAGTTGCTGGCCAATCGCGGGGACCACCATTGCTACGTCGGCGTGGCGCGCGAGATCGCGGCGCGGACGAAGACGCGGCTCGAGTTGCCGGTCAGCCCTGAGCTGCCGCGCGGCGAGCCGCCTGTGCCGCTCCGCGTCGAATCCGACAAGTGTTTGTTGTACACGGCTACGCCCTTGCGGGTCACGGGCACGCTACAGGGTTCGCTGGGCGAGGAGGCGAATCAACTTCTCAGCGCCGCCGGCCTGCTGACGGGCAACGCCGCCATCGACGTCACCAACCTCGTGAACCTGGAGCTCGGTCAGCCCTCCCACGCGTTCGACCGAGCGCTGGTTCAGGGCGGCATCACGATCCGCACCTCCAAACCAGGCGAGAAGGCCTGGCTGCTGTTCACGCCAGAACCGCGCGAGCTGCCGACGGGCACGCTGGTCATCGCCGACGACGTGAAGGTGCTGGCTGTCGCGGGCGTTATCGGCTGTGAGGATTCGAAGATCCAGCCTAGCACCCGGGAAATCATCCTGGAGTCGGCGGCCTTCGATCCGGTCGCGGTGAGGATGAGCGCCCGTGCGCTCGCCACGCACACCGACGCTTCGGCGCGCTTCGAGCGCGGCAGTGATCCTACGCTCGCGGTCGTGGCCGCGGGCCGCATCGCTCACCTGCTTGGGCAAGCTAAGATCGCCGAGGTGACGGGCCCCGTCGGAGTCGTGGGCGACTGGCGTGACGCCCAGCGTGTCCTCACGCTGCGTCCGGACGAGCTCGAACGCTTTCTGTGCAGGCGCTTCGAAGAGCCTGAGATCATTGAGCGCTTGGCGGCGTACGGCTTCTCACATCAAGGCGCGCTGGCCTTCTTGGTGCCTGCTGCGCGACTCTGGGACGTCGAGTTCGAAGAGGATCTGTTCGAGGAGCTCGCGCGCTCGGTGGGGTTCAACGAGCTGCCGGAGGGCTTGCCGCCGGTCGGCCTTGGCTCCTTGCTCTCAGCCCGCGAGATCGCACTGCAAGCGGCCGAAGAGGTCCTGGTGGGCGCCGGCTTCTACGAGATGTACACGGACGGCTTCTACTCCCGTCAGATCCCCGAAAAGCTTGGGCAGGGCGAAGGCGGCCCGCTGCTGGCCCACGTGGAAACCATCAACTCGCTCGACAACAGCTTTTCGCTCCTGAAAAACAACTGCCTCGCCCAAGCCTTGCAGGCGGTCGCCGACAACCTCAACGTCAAGAGCCAGGACGTGCGGCTCTACGAATGGACCCGCACCTTTCACCCCGACGCCACGGCAGCCAACGGCGTCTGCTCCGAGCGCGACGTGCTGTACGGCGTTTGCTCCGGGCGCGAACGCCCAGGCGCCTGGGATGGTGCAGGCCGCAACGTGGACGTGTTCTTCCTGAAGGGCGTGTGCGAGCAGCTGCGGAGCAGCCTGGATTTGCCATTCGAGCTGGGCGCTCCCGATCCTAGCTACCCGCTCAGCCAACTGCTGCATCCGCACCGCAGCCTCAGCGTGCGGATAGGCGGAACGAGCGTCGGTGTGTTGGGTGAAGTGCTGCCGCAGGTGCTCCACGCGTTCGGCATCAAGTTCGCCAAGGTCTGCTACTTCGAGCTTTCGCAGGCCACGCTGCTAGCCGCGCCACGCGGCAGCGCTGCCTTCACGGTTCCGCCCGGCGTCCCTGACATCGACCGCATGCTCAATTTTTCCGTACCGGTCAACACTTCGGTCCAGGAGATCCTACCGCTGCTGCGCGCGGCGGCCCCGGCCTGGCTCCAATCGGTCCGGGTCGCCGACGTGTTTGCGGGCAACTCCGAAGGCGCCCAGCGCGCCGTCACGTTCAAGCTACTGTTCAGCGCCGCCGAGGCCCGCACCCACGAGCAGCTGAACGAGGCCTGCGCGGCCATGGTGCAGAGCGTCGTGCAGCAGCTGGGCGAGCGCGGCGTGGCCCAGCGCTAGCCGGCAGGGGCCGCCAAAAAAGCGTTGCTTGCTCGAGGGCGAGCAGGGCGAATAGCTGAGCCGTTAGAGCCTGCTCAAGCACCATATGTCGAGATGGCAGGCGATCCTGATAAAGGCGGAGGTACGCGCGCGGCGCTGCGCTTCGGGCCGCTGGCCGTGATGCTCGGTGGGTTGGCGGGTTTGGCGTGCGACGGGTCTAGCTCGAACACCACGCCGTTCGCCCAGGCAGCGGGCGGAGCGGGTGCCGGTGGGGCAAGCACCTCTTTGACCAGTTGCCAGGGGCCGATCCAGCCGGGCCCGTCGCCGATTCGCAGGCTGACGCGCTTCGAGTACGACCGTACCGTGTCGGACCTGCTGCAGGACACGAGCCAGCCGGGCAGGCAGTTTCCACCAGAGGAGCTCGGCAACGGTTTCGGCAACGATGCGACGGCGCTCAGTGCGTCGCTGCTCCTCGTCGAGCGGTACTACGAGGCGGCGGGCGAGCTAGCCCTGGCAGCGCTGGCCCCGGAGAAGTTTCAGAGCTTCGTCGGTTGCGCAGCGACGGGGGCGGCCGACGAAATGACCTGCGCCAGCCAGTTTCTGGATAGCTTCGGCAGCCGGGCGTTTCGCAAGCCGGTGCCGAGTGAGCAGCGCGACCGGCTGCTCGCATTTTATGCCACCAGCCGCGCCGAGCGCGCTTTCGCCGAAGCCATCGGCGATCTGGTCGCTGTCATGCTGCAGTCTCCGCAGTTCCTGTATCGCGTCGAGCTCGACGGCGTTCCCCAGGCCGGCAGCGCCGTGGCGACATTGAGCCCCTTCGAGCTGGCATCTCGGCTGTCGTATCTGTTCTTGGGCTCGATGCCAGACCCCACACTGTTTGAGGCCGCCAAGCAGGGCAAGCTCAGCAGCGCGGCCGAGGTTCGCGAGCAGGCACTACGCCTCCTGACCGACGACCGGGCTCGCCAAATCGTGCGCCAATTCCACGGCAGCCTGTTTGGGCTCTCGGGGCTCGACTACTTGAACAAGAGCGTCGAGTCGTTCCCGCAGTTCACCCCCGATCTGGGCCCGCTCTTTCGCAGGGAGACCGAAACCTTCTTGGACCATGCGATCTGGCAGGGCGACAGCAAGTTCGAAACCTTGCTCACGGCCAACTACACCTTCGTCAATGCCCGCCTGGCCGCATTTTACGGCTTGAGCGGCCCCGTCGGGGATGCCTTCGAGCGCGTGGACCTCGATCCAACGCGGCGCGCGGGCTTCCTTACGCAGGCTGGGCCGATGGCCGCGCTTACCCCAGGCATGGCGACCAACCCCGTGATTCGCGGCGCCTATATCAGGAGCCGGCTCTTCTGCGATCCACCGCCGGATCCGCCGCCGACGCTGATGGTCAAGGAGCCTGAGCCCGACACGACGTTGACGACGCGCGAGCGCTTCGTCGCCCACCGCCAAGATCCGACCTGCCTTGGCTGCCACAACCTGATGGATCCGATCGGCTTCCCGCTCGAGAATCTGGACGGCTTGGGGCTTTGGCGCGATCTGGACAACGGCAAGCCGGTCGACGCCAGCGGTGACGTGCCCGGCACCGACGTCGCGGGTCCGCTCAACGGCCCCGTGGAGCTCGTCAAGCGCATCGCTTCGAGCGCCCAAGCCCGCAACTGCTACGCGGGGCATTGGATGTCGTTTGGCTACGGCCGCGGCTTCACCGAACAGGACGCCTGCACCCGCTCCCGCGTCGAGTCGCTGTTCGCCGAAAGTGGCGGCAACGTCCGCGAGCTTTTGGCGAGTTTGACCCAAACCGACGCCTTCTTGTACCGAACCGTGGAGGCCCCATGAAGCCGCTGTCTCGTCGAACGGTGCTGCGCGGTCTGGGCGGCGCCAGCCTGGCCTTGCCGCTCTTGGAGGCGATGTCGCCCATGCGCAGCGGCTACGCGCAAGCCGCCGCGCCCAAGCGTTTCCTCGTCTACTTTACGCCGGGCGGGACGGTGCGCGAGCACTGGCTACCGCAGGGCACAGAAACCGCCTTCGAGTTTGGCGAGATCTTGAGCCCGCTAACGGCCATCAAGGACAAGGTCTTGATCGTGGATGGCCTGGACTTGAAGGTGACGGTCGAAGGCCACGGTCATCCGCATAGCCGCGGCATGGGGGGCGTGCTCACCGGACAGCCGCTCAACGACGGTCCCTACGAGACGTGCGCAGGCACCGCCGGCTTCGCCGATGGGCCCTCCATCGATCAGGTGCTGGCCGAACGTCTGAAGGTCGGGCGCAAGCTGTCGTCGCTCGAGGTTGCGGTCAATTGGCCCACTGACCGGCGCGATGGCGGCAAAGCCGCTCCGACCAACTGCATCAACTACGCGGCAGCCAATCAGGCCGTCCCGATGTCGATCGATCCCAAGCAAGTTTGGGATCGCTTGTTCAAGGACTACGCGCAAGATCCGGTCGCCGGACAGGCCCAAATCAGGCGCAAACTATCGATTCTGGACGCGGTGGGCGACGAGTACCGGAGCCTCTTGCCACGCCTGGGCAAGAGCGATCGGCTGAAGCTCGAGGAGCATCTGTCGCGCGTTCAAGAGCTTGAGCGAAGCGCCAACGCCACCGCTGCTCCGCCGATGACCGGAGCCGGTTGCGCCGCGCCCATGGCCCCGGCGCCGCTCGTCGACGCGAGCGCTGGCCAAGTGGGCGAGCCGGGCAGCAACACCCAGTACAATCCGATCCTTGATGCCGCCATGCCCGCCATCGGCAAGACCATGATGGATCTGGTCAGCATGGCGTTCGCCTGCGACCTGACCGCAGTTGCCACCATGCAGTGGTGCGATTCTTCCGGGTACAATACGTTCCCGTGGCTCGGTCTCAATGAGGGCCACCACGCCTACCAGCACGACCATGGATACCAGCCCGACGCGCTCACCAAGATCTACAAGTGGTACGCTGAGCAGTTCGCCTACATGGTGACCGCGCTCGACACCGCCGGCGTGCTCGATGAAACGGTAGTGCTTTGGGTGACCGAGATTTCTCACCCCAACAGCCACGATCAGAGCAGCATGCCGTTCGTGCTCGCGGGCGGTGGCGGGGCGATCCGTACGGGGCGATTCGCCCAGTACGATCACCTCCCGCACAACGACCTACTGGTGGCCATTGCCAATCTCTACGGCATGGACACCGCGAAATTCGGCAAGGAACAGTACTGTAACGGGCCGCTCTCAGGCTTGGTCTGAAGAGCGGCGAGCGGACACTGCTGGCCCAACCGGAGCCACGCGACGGAGGTCACGCGGGCCCGCGCGTCACTTCGGCTCGAAGACGCCGCAAGGGAACAAGATCTTCACGTCGTGATCGCCGGTCTTGATCTTGGTGCAGGCTTCGCCGACCAGCTCGATCAGGTTGGGGGCATTGAGCCGCCAGCCGTTGGCATCCCCGAGAGCCAGCGGTGCCCCGTCCAGCGTGACCGTGCCCTTGCCCTCGGAACCCTTCGAGACGCTCCCGTTCAGGTCCAAGACGCACGAGCGCACGCCGTTGATGATGGTATCGAACGCTTCCTTCAGCTGCGCCTGGCTGTTGGCCACGTAGTATTTCGTGTTCACGGCGCCGCCCACCGGCACACCCTGCCCGGCGTTGGCCACGTCTTGCAGGTGGGTGAGCGCAACGTCGTTGCCCACGCTGATCACGAACGTGAAAATGCCCTTGCCGAACGCATCGCTCGCCGCATCAATCGACAACTGCTTGCTGGCGGCGTTGTGAGCGTCAGGGTTCGCGCAGGAGTCCGGATCGCCGTCGGTGGCCAGCACGATCACCTTTTGGCCGGGGTCGTTCAGCAAAGCCAACTTGGCCGCGACGGCGGCGACGCTCTCACCGGTGGGGGTGTCGCCGGGCTCCTGATAGTTGGTCTTCGAGTAGACGGCGTTGATGGCGGCATAATTCAGGTTGGCGAGCGGGACCGTGGTCAGCATGGGGCACGCGCCGCCCTGGTTGCCGTGAACGCTCGTGTAGAGGTCGAGCCCGAAATTGACGTCCGCTTCGAGCGTTTTCACGATGCCGGTCGCGGGATCCATCAGCGCGCTACGCAGCGTGTCCCAGCGGTTGTTCGCGCCGAACGCCTCTTTCATGCTGCCCGATTGATCGACGAGCAGAACGACGTTCGGGATCTGCTTTTCGAAATTCACGTCGGTGTCCACGCAGGCCGTCACGCCCGTTCCACCTGTGCCGCCCACGTCGATTCCGGTGACGTCCAACATGCCGCCGGCCTGGCAACGGCCACGTGCCGTGCAGCTGGACCCGCTGGCGCAGCTTGCGTCCCCCGCCACACAATCGGCCGTACAGAGCTGCTTGCCGCCGCAGTACTGGCCACTAGCGCACTCGGCATCCGTGGCGCACGCAGCGCCACAACTGAGCGTCTGCTTGCAGGGGCCGGGGCCAGCGCTCGTGCCCGCGGCGTTGCCGGCCGACACCTGCGAACTCGGGGGCGAATCACCCCCGCAGTTGAGGGAAAATAGCAGCCCCGCGAGCGAGGCGACTGCCAGACTGCCGCGGGCAGCCCCGGGCGCTTTGTCGGAAAGGATCATCGAGAAGCCTCCAGCGACGCCACCTTTTTCAAGCCCTACTTGCTTTAGGAGCGGTCGCCCCAGGTTGTAGCACGACCCGAGGTCCACTGCGTTGAGCCCACACGTCAGGCCCAGCGAACCGACACACTTTGACCTACACCACGCAGGGCTCGAACTATGCTTCCTGCATGAACCCCATCCTGTGCGTCTCTGGCTCGAGTCGGCCCGACAACTACACCTCGCGCGCCCTGGCGATCGTCACCGACGAGCTAGGCAAGCTGGGCGCCTCGACCGAAACCTTTGACGCGCGCACGGCGACGCTCGGCTTTCCTGGACAACCAACAACGCCTGACAGCGCTCGACTGCTGGAGGCCGTGAAGCGAGCGCCCGCCATCGTGCTGGCAACACCGGAGTACCACGGCACCTTCTCGGCCATGACCAAGCTCATCCTCGAGAACCTCGGGTTTCCGTCGGCCTTGCAGGGCAAACCGATCGCGCTCTTGGGCGTTGGAGCCGGGCGCATCGGCGCCATAAAGTCGCTCGAACACCTGCGCGGCGTCTGTGCTCACACGGGCGCCATCGTGCTGCCCCGCGCGGTTTCGATCGCCGGCGTCCGCGACGCCTTCGACGCCAGCGGGGCCGTCACCGACCCTGGCACTGACCAGGCGTTGCGTGGACTCGCCGTCGCCCTGATAGCCTTCATGAAAGACTACGTGTGTCCGAAGCACACGCTCGAGGCCATGGTTCGGCAGGACGGCCAAGCCTGGGCCGCAACGGTTTAGGCGCGCGCCGAAACGGCCTCCTAGAAAGCCGCTGGCTGCCGCCGGAGGAGCTGGCGCCCCGCTACTCCGAAGCTTCCCAGCGTGTGCGTGAGTCAACGCTCAAGGAGGTTGCTGAGCTCGACGCGCTGTCTTCGGAAGGGCTCGACGAGAAGTAGCATGCGGCCAGTCCATGGCGGCCTGTATCCGGCAAACCTGGCGCCGCGCTTCGGCAGCGAGCCGGGCAAGCTGCGTCCGGTGCTCGTGGTCCACGAGTGACCTCCTGAATCGCACCGGTCATCCAAGCACCTGGGTGCTCCCCTGCACCACGCGCCTGGTGGGAGAAAATCTGCTCCGGGTCGGATTGCCCAGAGCCATCGCCGGCAATACGCAAGCCTGTGAAGTCATGATCGACCAGAGCCGGGCCATCGACAATCGGCGCTTTCGGCGGCTGCTCGGGCAGCTGCCAGCACCCCTGATGCGTGAAGTGAAAGCGAAGCTAAAGCAGCTCGCCGAGCTGTGAGCGGTAGGGTCAGAGTGCTACAAGCCTGCCATATGGCAGGGCTTTCGGAGGCAGTGAAGAGCGAATGGCAACGACGGGTCGTGGCCGAATACGCGTCCGCCGCCATCACGCACTCGATTTTGGGGTGGCTGCTACGGCTTGGCGCGTCCCCGACGCTGCTGCATGAAGGGGCGCGCATCATCGACGACGAGCTCGTCCACGCCGAAATGGCGTTCGAGGTGCTCCGCGAAGCTGGAGGTGGCAACGTCGTGCTCGGCGGCGCGCTGGGGCTCGAGCTGGAATCAGGGCTCTCGCTATTGGAGAACGTCTGCGCCCAGGGTACGCGAGTGTTCTGTCTTGGCGAGACAGTGGCTGTGCGGCTCTTCAAACGGCTACGCGAAGGCGCGACGGTCGACGCGGCGCGACGGGCGCTCGATCGCGTTTTGCTCGATGAGGTTCGACACCGCGACTTTGGCTGGCTGATGCTCGAGTGGCTCTCGCAACAGCAAGGCTGGCCCGAGCTGTCGCAGCTCATCGTGCGGCGCTTGCCCGGCTGGCTCCTCGAACTCAAGCAAAGTTACGCTACAGCGGTGGATGCTCCGTTCGACGACGCGCTACGCGCTTGGGGCATGATGCCCAACGCCGAATATGCGGCCGCGCTCGAAGAAACTCTCGAACGCGACTACCTGCCGCGCTTCGCCGAATACGGCATCGACGCCCGCGCCGCCTTCGGTTCTTGAGCGAGGTTGTGCCAAGGCCGCGTCCGGGCGCGTCGCAAAATACCGACGATTCTGAGCGCAGCGGCTCGATCCGCTCTGGCGCAAAACTTGCTCCCAAAAGCCAGCATGGCTGGCAGAGAATCTCGAGCGAGGCTGCTTGCGCCGTCCTTTTTGGCGGTGGCTGGAGCCTTGGCTTGTGGTTACAACGTGGAGCCCACGCCGGTCTTCGGTGGTGGTGG
>JANNWK010000920.1:0-7180 GCA_031408355.1 Myxococcales bacterium | reverse complement strand
GCGCTAGGTCAGGCAACTTGAGTCCGGGAAGTGAGAGCCCGCCAGGACTTAGCCGCTGAGCACGCCCCTGCGTCAGGTACAGCCAGACGCCTTCGCGTGTCCTGCCGAGAACACCCCCCGACGGAGCTTCGAGGGCCGCGCTGACCGCTAGCGGCGGCAAGGCGGGTCCGGCGCTGTCAATGCGATAGCCCGCCAGCGTGGGCGGGCTATCGGCGCCGGCGCGAGCGTCAAACACCCAGACACGCCCGGCGTCGATGGCATCCGGCAGGAGCTCCGCGCCCGGGAAGAGCACCGGGCGCGGCACCGCGACGGCAGCTGAAGCGCCTGGCTCAAAGCGCAAGCTCGTTCGCTGGCCGACTGCCAAAAGCGCGCCGTCCGCCAGTGTCACCAGCACCCTGGGCTGCTCTATCGGGACGCGGGCGAGCTGCCGGAAGTCCCCGCTGTCGAAGACTCGCAACGCGTCTCGGGTGAGCTGACCAAAGAGACCTCGGCCGAAAGCCAGTCGGGGAACTTCGGCGGGGGTTGGAGATGGCGTCAGCTTTTCCGCCTGGAGCGTACGTCCAAGCTGCAGGAGGGCGCTCGGGATCGCCCCCGTGAGGTGAGCCGGGCCCGCGGACGGCCCCGCCGTCGCTCCGCTCCGCCCGCGTGAGGGCACTGGCACCTCCTCCCGAGAACGACAAGCCACGGGCACGGCAGCAAGCAGCCAGCCAAGCCAGCCAGCTTTAGCGAAGTTCAAGACCCGTTGCATGCCCAGCGCCCCCCGGTATAGCAGCTCGCCCGGGTCCCCATGCTATGGACGCCGCATGCGCGGCCAGCCTTCCGCCCTCGGCAAGCTATCGTGGCTTCTGCTGTCGCTCATTGGCCTGAGCGGATGCATCAAGCTGCGTGACACCAAGGCCTGTCGCGCGGCCGTCCACACCATCAACCCCGCCCTCGACGAGATCGAGGCCCTCTCGAAGGCTCCCGGCGTCGAGAACCAGCAGCGTATCGCCCGGCGCTACGCCGAGCTCGCCGCGCGTCTCAAACCGCTGATCCCAGCGCGCGGGGGCGTCAGCGCAGCGCTCGGCGAGTACGCGACCATCCTCAGCGCAACCGACACCGCGATTCGGGCCCACGCGAGCGCCATCAAGGAGGGCAAGACCGGCGCAGCGACAGAGGCGCGGCGCGAACTCGAGCGCCTGGTCCGTCGTGAAAAGAGCGCCGCCACGCGCATCGACGCCGAGTGCCGAAGCTGACCGGGCCGCTTAGCGCTGCCCTTGCCCGCCCGGCTGCTGGCGACGCTTGCCCACGCGCCGCTCGACAGGGCCGATGCTGAGCTTGCCCCACGAGTAGCCGATCCAGCGCTTGAACGGGCCCGGGTCGTCGCCACCCAGCAACCAGATGTCGCGAGGATCATGCTCCACGTGCAGTGAGCCGGGCACGAAGCCACTCGACGCGAAGCCGAGGACGTCGGGGGCGCCGAGGCCGAGCCGAACGAACAGAACGCCGCAGCTGGGCTGCTTGCCAAGTCCAGCGCAAATCCGCGCGGCGTGGATATCTTCGTTGCCAATCGGACGCCAGATCCAGAACATCTCGACGCGAGGCTCACCGAACCGCTTAAGCTGCATGCGCGGTTCGTCCGGCAAGGCCGCAAGCAACGTGCGAGCAAGCTCACGCTCGACCACCCCTTTGGCTTCCAACTTCGGGCCGCGTCGCACATCCAGCACCACCTCGGCCGTGTTGGCGGGCCCTGCGCAGCAGCGAAACCCAAGACTGGCGGCGCGCGTCGCAGGCGCTCGCGGTTCTGCGTGAGCACAACGACCGGTGAGCTCCCCGGCCGCACTGTTGCCGCCTCTCACCGCGAACGCGCCGGGCGCCACCCCCCTACCCCAGGCGCTGGCGGTCCACTCGAACGCGCCGCCATGCAGGTCACGCACGCCAAACTCGCTTCGGCAGGCGACCCTGAGGCCGCTGGGCCGTAGCGACGGCTCAACGCCGGTGCCGCAGCGATCAGCGCGGTAGCTGGTGCCGTACTCGAACGTGGTGTTGCCGGGTCCCTTGCAAGCGCGCTCCCACTCAAGCTCGCCGCACAACCGCTTGTCCTGATCCGCGCAGAGCTTCGCGGCCGCGTCGCGGTTCACGTTGGTCAGCGGGATCGCGCCCTCTTCGTTGGGAAACGGGTACACGTCCATGTAGAAGCCCTTCAGGATCAGCTGCTCGCCCGGCATCTCCTGATCCGCAAGCCTCGGTAACTGCCTGGGCGGCGTGCCCGCCACCAGCGGGCCGGGCTCGATGAAGACCATGCCCCGCCGCGGCTGAGGCTGAGCGCCAGGCGCGCTGATGCTCGACGCCTTCGCCACGCTGGCAGACGTCGCAGCGCCGGCGCCACTCTTGTCGGGTTTGCGGCAGGCAAGCAGCCCAATTGTGAAGGTCAGCCCGAGCCCGAGCCAGAAGGCGCCGGATAGCGGCGCGCGCAGCGGCTGCCTCCCCGCCGCGGTCACGATTCGGAGCGCTCGCCCTGCTCCCGGAGCCCCAGTTCCTTCATCTTCAGCTGCAACCCCTTACGTGAGATCTTGAGCAGGCGGGCGGCATGCGTGACGTTGCCACCGGTTTGCTCGAGCGCCCGCACGATCAGCTCGCGCTCGAGTCGACTCATGGCCGCCTTGACCTGTTCCTTCAAGCCATCGACCAAGGCCGAGGGTTCGTTGGCGGCCGGCGGCAGCGGAGTCGTCGAGACCGAAAGGGCTGCGGCTTCGCGTAGTTCGCCGGGCAGATCGGACTCGCGCAGCTCCAGGCCATCGCAGAACAACACCGCACGCTCGACCACGTTCTCGAGCTCCCGAATGTTTCCAGGCCAAGGGTAGACGAGCAGTCGCGCCAGCGCGGCAGCTTCGATGCCAACGATTTCCTTCTTGAGGCGCTCGTTGAACTTGCGGATGAAGTGCAGAACGAGCGGAGGGATATCGGAGGCCCTCTCTCGCAGCGACGGCAAGCGAATCGGAATGACGTTCAGCCGGTAGTACAGATCCTCCCGAAAACTGCCCTGCGCGATTTCCTTCTTCAGGTCGCTGTTGGTGGCCGCGATCAGGCGCACGTCCACGCGAATGGTTCGGACGCCGCCCACGCGCTCAAACTCGCTCTCCTGCAGTGCACGCAGCAGCTTCACCTGCATCTCGACGGGGATCGAGCCGATTTCATCGAGAAATAGCGTGCCACCGCTGGCCAGCTCGAAGCGTCCCGGCTTCGAGCCTACCGCGCCGGTGAAGGCGCCACGTTCGTAGCCGAACAGTTCACTTTCCATCAAGTCCCGCGGGATCGCGGCGCAGTTGACCTTGATGAATGACTTGTCGTGGCGCGACGAGTTCTCGTGCAGAGCACGGGCCACCAGCTCCTTGCCCGTGCCGCTCTCGCCAGTAATGAGGACGGTGGTGGGCGTATCGGCGACTCGGTCCAAGACCGCATACAAATCGAGGATGCTGGGGCTCTGACCAATGATGCCGTAGCGGGCGCCCTCGACCGGGATCTCATGGAAGGGGCGGCTAGCCTCGATCGCCGACAAGGCGCGGGTCCGCAACGCCTTGGCGACGATCGTGCGCACCTCAAGCTGATCAAAGGGCTTGGTGAGGTAGTCGAACGCGCCCGTCTTCAAAGCCTCCACGGCATTGTCGACGGTTCCGTGCGCCGTTATCATCACGACCGGCAGGTCGGCGTCGAGCTTCTGGACGCGTCGGAGCAGCTCCATGCCGTCGAGCTTGGGCATGCGCAAATCCGTGATCACCAAGTCGATGTGATGCTCCTTCAGGATGCCGAGCGCCTGCTCGCCGTCCTCCGCGGTATGCACGTCATAGCCATCCCGCTCCAGCTGCGCACTGAGCACGCGCCGCAGGTTAGGCTCGTCGTCAACGACTAGGATCTGCTTGTGCTCGGGCAGCATCTCGGCTCGCGTTCAGTCCGCCCCAACCTGGTCCGCAGCCCCGTTCAGGGGGCACTCGTGCAGCGCTCGCCCTTCAGCTCGGCCGGTAGGAACGACGGGCAATAGAACAGCGCCGCCTTGCCGTTGCCGGCCGCCCCAGCCGCGATGATTTGACGCGCACCGAGGTTCGGGAGCGCGATGGCCCGGCCCAGCTGGTCGTCGGGATCGGCCGAAGACAAGAAAGCGATGTCCTTGAAGGCGGCGTCGCGAGCTTCCTCGACGTCATAGATGATGAGCGCGCCGGCCCGACTGATGTGGCGCACGGTCATGGTCGGGGCTCCGACCACAACCTCGCCGTCACCATCCCCGTCCAAGTCACCTACCGCGAGGGCAGCACCGAATTCTGCCGAGTCGCAGCCAGAAATGTTCTTGGTCGAGCCGCACCCGAACGACGAAATCAACGAACCTTCGGGCAAAGCCGCCAGCGAGCAGCTCGCCTGATCGGTCGGGAGCAACGTCGCCAGCCGGGCGGCGTCAAACACGTACACGAGCGAAGCATCGGCTATCACCAGCTCATCGTCAGCGTCACGCGCCAAGACAGGACCGGTCGCGAGCGCGCGGCCGAACTCCAGTGTACCGCCGAGGCAACCGACGTAGTTCGGGGTCATGCCGTCTGGAGCGAAGTAGAGGCGCACCTCGCTGGCGTCAGGACTGCCCACCGCGAGCAAGCGGCCCTCCCCAACGGTCGCGACCGCCAGCGTGCGGGCCTCGTCCTTCCGCCACCGGCCGCCCTCGGGATTCGGCAAGTCGACAAAATCGCGGGTCAGGGGCGGGTAATACCAGACGCTGCCCTCTTCGTCGGCGCTGGCCAAAAAGGCCGTTTCCTTGGCATGGTCCGCGCCGAAACGAAACAGCGTGGGCTGGTTGTTCTTGAGCGAGAAGTCCAGAAGCCGCTGGGCTGCAGCCGGGATCTCCAGATAGTACTCCACGTCGTCCGCACAGCGCACGACGAGCCCAGAGCCATCCGGCGCTGTGCCGGCGCCATCGACGAAACACAGGTCCCGCACCTCCTTGCCTGGAGTCAGGGCGCGCGTGAGCGTTACGGGTGACGGCGACAGATAGCAAGGCACCTCGTTGCCCATGCAGTGACCAAGATCGCGCGCGTCGAGCGTCGGGGTGTCGCCCTGACCAAGATCAAACTCCGCCGCGCCCGCCGAAAGCGCGGAGCCGCCGACCAACAGCGTGACCTGTTCACCGTTCGTCCCCGTCGTTAGGCTCGAGCCAAAGCCTCCGCTCACCGCCTTCGGCCGGTTCAAGACGACAATCGGGGACTTTTCGATCACGTCGTCGTAACGCGTCCACGAGCAGCCAAGGCTGGCAAGCGCCACAAGAATTGAGCAATGACGTGAGTGCATCAGAACTTTCCTCCGAGGAAGAGGCCGGGCGCATCGGGCGCGACGGCGCCGACGCTCAGCCTGGGCGGCGAGAGGGCAGGCCCCGGTGCCGTTGGGGTCGTGCGAACGAGTCGCTCCGTGCCCGCCGCCGGCAAGAGCGCCGCCGAAGGTTGAGCCTTCCGAGGATCATCCGGCTCGACTGGCTTGTCGGTACGAATCGACGACTCTGGCAGGGGGTCTTTGATGAAGTTGTAGGTGGCCAGCACGCCAAGCACCCCACCCACGGCGAAACCGCCGTTGGCACCCACGGCGAACCAGCGACCCTTGTTGGCGCGGGAATCGTTTTCCTCCAAGCGGCCGGCGCTCCGATCGGCCCGAAGCTGGTCATAAATCTTGTCTGACTCGTTGCCGAAGTAGGCCGCAGCACCGATGAAGGCGGCACCAATCACCGCCTGGGTCCAGGCGCCCCCGCGTGGATACCGCGGGATCATCTTGACGTGGACGGGCAGGACCTGACCGCGCGGCACGTTGATCATGCCGTCGAACGTCTTGCGACCGTCCGACACGATCGTGAGCTTGTGCTCGCCCGAAGGTGCCCGCACGGTCAACGGCTCCGTCCCACTCTTCCACACGCCGCTCGGCTGCTCGTCGATGCGCACCTTGACCTCCGGTGCGTTGGAATCGATGCGCAAGAACCCGTAGTTCACCCGCACCATCGCGACTTCCATTTCCTTCTGTTCGCCGTGCCTAACCAGCACGGGGGCGAGCAGCGGTTCGAAGCCTGGCGCCTCCACCAATACCTCGTGCGGGCCGGCCGCCACCAATTCGCCGTGCGGCGTCGTGCCCCAAAACGGGCGCTCTTTGCGCTTGTCGTCGAGCCACACGTAGGCTCCCTTCACGTTGGCCGACACCCTCAAGAAGGCCATGAACTCGCCCTGCGACAGATTGGCCTTGAATTGGTAAACGTGACCGGGCGAGACATCGATGTCGGCGTGACTCTCGTTGAAGTCCCGGAACTTCTCGACCACGACGTGGTATTTGCCCACCGAAAGCGTCAGGTTGGCAGGCGCCCGCGCCGCGGCGATTTCCTTCCAGCCGGCGTTCGCCGCTCCCAACACGAAGGGCGCGGCGGTAGGCTCGGTGCGCGCGTAGAAGCGCAGCGGTGCGTCGGGCGGATCGGTCTCGATCACGACCAGTGAGCGCATGGCGCTCTCGTCGTCCGGCGTCGCGGGCGCAGGGACCGGTGTGCCTGGTACACCCGGGTCCGTCGCCCCTCCACCGACCCCCGCGTCCGTCGGCGGGATCGCAGGCACGCCCTGCGCGCTCTCCAGAGCGGCGATGCGCTGATTGACCTTCTCGAGATCGGGCGCCTTCGGATCGACCTTCAAGTACTCTCGGAACTTGCCGAGCGCGCGCTCGGGCGCGCCGAGCTTCTGGTAGCAAACGCCGGCGTTGAAGAGGAACGCCGAGTACGGGTACTGCTTGAAGCCACCTTCGAAAATATCGGCTGCCCCAGCATAGTTTCCTGCCAGGTACTGCCCCTGGCCCTTCTCCATGAGCTGACGAATCGCCTCCAGCTTCTGCGAGGCGGAGCCGCGCGTCTGCGCGACGGCGCTACGGTCAGGCGAGCCCAACGTGTAGAGCCCGAGACCAACGGAGAGGACGGCGAGTGCGCGGCGCGCGAAGGAGGACGATTTCACCGCGCGAAACTCCGCCACGATCGCGCCCGCGGCACAAGACTCCACGAGCCCCTTCTTTACTTCGCTTGGGTGGCCCCGGCGCGGGCGGCTCCCGGCAACGCAGCCGAGTCGCTACGCCGGCCACCTGGCCGACGTCTTTCGAAGCAGTTGCTTCTGCGAAAGATTGAGATCGGGGCGGCAAGGCCCCTATGCTG
>JANNWK010000919.1:0-1901 GCA_031408355.1 Myxococcales bacterium | reverse complement strand
GAGCGCAGCCCCCTCCCCGCGTGGGCCGGCTTCGGCATCGCGGGGGCGGCCGTCGTGCTCACAACGAGTCTCGTGCTCTGGCAGACAGGCGCGCTCGATGGCAATGAGCAAAGCTCGCCCACCTGGGAGTATGGCGGCCTCAAGCCGCAAGGCTTCAGCTTCTGAGGGCGGCTGGAGCGGCCGTCATAACGCCCAGCGGCGCCGAGCCTCTACAATGGCTCGTTCCACGGTGGCCTTGGCCGGCCCCCCCACGAGCGAGCGACGCTCCACAGCTGCTGCTGGATCGAGCACCGCCCGAAGAGCGTCACCCGAAAGTGCCGCGTGGCTGGCTAGCAGCAGGTCCTGTGGCAATTCCGAAAGCTGCACAGCGCGCGCTTCTGCCTCTCTGACCAGCCCACCCACGATGTGGTGCGCTTCGCGAAACGGCACGCCTTGAAGGACCAGATAGTCGGCCAGATCCGTAGCGCAGGAATGCCCCTGCTGCAGGGCCTGCTGCAGTCGTTCACGCCGAAAGGTCGCGGTGCCGATAGCGCCCGTGAGCGCATACAAGGAAACCAACGCGCACTCGAAGCCATCGAAAATCGGACGTTTGTCCTCCTGGAGGTCGCGACCATAGCCAAAACTCAGGCTCTTCCCGAGCGCCAGCAGCGACATCACCGAGCCCATCAGTCGGGCGGCCTTGCCGCGGACGAGCTCGGCCACGTCCGGGTTCTTCTTTTGCGGCATCATCGACGAGCTGGTCGAGAAGGCCGCCGACAGCGAGACGAAGCCAAACTCCTGGCTCGACCAAATCACGATTTCCTCGCCGATGCGCGACAAGTGGACGCCCAAGATGGCCAGCGCTGAGGCCAGCTCAACCAGAAAATCGCGGCTGCCCGTGGCGTCGATCGAGTTCTGCATCGGCCCTGTGAAACCGAGTTCTGCCGCAACGCTTGCCCGATCAAGCGGAAACCCCGTGCCAGCGACCGCACCGGCGCCAAGCGGCGACTCGTTCAGGCGTTCCCGCGCGTCACGGACACGCCCACGGTCGCGCAGCAGCAGCTCCTGCCAGGCCATCAAATGGTGGGACAAGCGACTAGGTTGCGCGCGCTGCAAGTGAGTGTACGCAGGCATCAGCGTATCGATCTCACGCTCCGCCACCTCGAGGATCGTCGCAGCGCAAGCTTCGAGCGCCACGCAAGTCTCGTCGGCTTTGCGTCGCGACCAGAGCCGAAGATCGGTAGCCACCTGATCGTTTCGCGATCTCCCGGTGTGGAGCTTGCCACCCACTGGGCCACAAATTTCGGTCAGCCGAGCCTCGATGTTCATGTGCACGTCTTCGAGCTCTCGCTTCCAAGAGAATGCTCCGCTCTCGATCTCCCCCTGGATCTGCGTCAGCCCCGCCACCAGCGTCGCAACCTCAGCCGCCGACAACACATTGGCACGTCCCAAGCCCCGGGCGTGCGCGACGGAGCCCTGGATGTCCTCGCGCCAGAGCTCGCAGTCGACATCCACGCTCGTGTTGAGCCGCTCCATGGCGGCGTCGATCTGTTCAGGCAGCCTGCCACCTCGCGCAACGGTCATGGCGCGCCTTATAGCATCAGCCGAGCACGCGCTCGAAACAGTCGTCCAGCGCTCCGCCCTCGATGGCGTCTAGCCTCAGCAGAAAGCGTCGATAGTCACGAACCGGCGGCTTTCCCGCTGGGGCACGCAGCGAAAAATCGGTAATGCGCGTCGTCGCAAAGCGCAAGCAGCCAACCGCCCCCTCAACCTTCAACGCCGCTCGCTCGTCGCCCGTGATCGGCCTGTGCCCGTGGTAGCCCCGCAACAGGGCTTCTACAAGCACCGCGTCGAACGCCGAACCGAAACACCAGGCGCAGATCGTGACCATCACGTCGTAGGCAAAGGCACCCCAGCAGGCG